>NZ_JADEXI010000375.1:0-4599 GCF_015207185.1 Microcystis sp. LEGE 08355
GCCGCTTCTTTAGATAGACGTTTTATTTTATTCGAGAGTAATTTTAATTATATTGAACTGATACGAAAGCTACTTACTGAAGGCAGTAAGACTGATTTAGACTCAATTATTTGGCTTAATTGTCCGTTAGAAAACTAATACCATTTTTCTAAAGTAATGGCAGAGATGGTTAATTCCCTCACCCCCAACCCTTCTCCCTTTTTGGGAGAAAGGAGTAGAATGTCTGCCACGAATAAAGAAAAATGGTATAACAATGAGCGAGGTAAACACCATGACAGCCGGTAAAAGTCACGCTTATTTTACTCCAAAAGACTATCTAGAAATAGAGAAAATTAGTCCCATTAAACATGAATATATACAAGGGCAAATCTTGGCGATGGCGGGGGCCAGTAAAGCCCATGTTATCATCACAGGTAATCTTTCAGCCCAATTAATTAATCATTTACGGGGTAGTGGTTGTCTTGCCTACGCTACCGATATGAAAGTGCGTCTCCCTAGCTTAAATATCTTCTATTATCCCGATTTTGCCATTACTTGTGACCAACTCGATCGAGTTTCCCAGGAAGATTTTATCCTGCATCCGCAAGTGATTATCGAAGTTTTATCCGACTCTACGGCAGCCTTTGATAGAGGCGATAAATTTGCCGATTATCAAACTATCCCCGAATTAGAGGAATATCTATTGATCGAGCAAAAACAAGTCCTAATTGAACAATATCAACGTCAATCTAATAACCTCTGGATTCCCCATATTTATCACGCGGGAGATTTAATCACTATTAACTGTATTAACTTTTCTTGTCCGATAGAAATTCTTTATCAAAACCTAGAAATTCTTAGCTAGAATCTTGACCGTAAAAATAGTAAAATGGGGTCAGGTATTAGGATAAATTTCCCCTATTTCCTAACCCCCCAACAACTTAGATAATTAACCCCTTTGTCGAGTATTGATCACCTCACCGGCTGCATTAACTAACTCTAGCTGTAGCGGCATTTGTCCCATAGCGTGAGTGGAACAACTTAAACAGGGATCATAGCAACGAATACCCGCTTCCACCCGGTTTAACATCGCTTCGGGAATTTCGCCACCATGAATATAATGTTGGGCGATTTGTTTCACCGTTTGATTCATGGCTAAATTATTATTACCCGTGGCAATAATTAAATTCACCGTTTCAATCAAACCATTTTCATCCACTTTATAATCATGGAATAAAGTACCCCGGGGCGCTTCACTAACTCCCACCCCTTGCAGATTATTAATTCCTGCTTCGGCGCGACAGCGTGGAGAAACTATATCGGGATCGTCGATTAAAAGTTCGATACGCTCTAAACAGCCTAAAATCTCCACTAATCGGGCATAATGATAGTAAAAAGAAGAGGTTGCTACACCACCGACCCGATGGCGATATTCCCGTAACTCGATATCCGCTCCCTCCGTGCCAAAATGGGAACAAACATTTAAGCGCGCCAACGGACCAACCCGATAGATACCGTTGGGATAACCGAGGGGTTTATAGTAGGGAAACTTCAAATAAGACCATTTTTCTACTGATTCGCCGATATAATCGCGATAATTGTCTTCGCTCAGGTTATCGGCCACGATATTGCCTTGACTATCGGTAAAACGAATATGACCACCGTAGTGTTCCCACTCGTCCCGTTTACCGACCAATCCCATAAACAGGGAAGGGAAATTACCAAAAGCGGCGATTTCTATGGTTAAATCGTCCAGAAGTCTTTTAAACAGGTTTAAAGCCGTGTAAAGAGTCGCTTTAGACTCCGGCAGTCGTTCTTTAATCCATTGTCGCCCTTCTTCGCTCAGGGGAGAACGCACACCTCCCGGGACGGACCAAGCGGGGTGAATTTTTTTTGCTCCCAAAAGTTCAATAACTTTCTGTCCAAATTGACGCAAACGGATGCCTGCTCGCGCTAGGTCAGGATCGGCGGCGATTAAACCGAAAATATTCCGTTTAGCGGCGTCACTTTCCCAACCAAGCAGAAAATCGGGACTGCTAAGATGGAAAAAGCTTAAAGCATGGGATTGGGTTAATTGTCCCAAATTCATCAAGCGCCGCAGTTTTTCACCTGCGGGGGGGATTTGCACCGCTAGAATTTTATCGCCGGTTTTGGCGGCACAAAGTAGGTGACTAACGGGGCAAATGCCGCAAATTCGGGCAGTAATTCCCGCCATCTCCCACATCGGCCGTCCCTCGCAGAATTTCTCGAAACCGCGATACTCGACCACATGAAAACGCACGTCATCCACTTCCCCCCCATCGTCAAGGAAAATCGAGATCTTGGCATGGCCTTCGATCCGGGTGACGGGATCGATAACGACGGTTTTAGTCATAGTAAGTCCTCATTGTTCAGGAGTTTCACAGAACGGCATTGTGGAGATTGCGATCGAGCTTGGTTTCAAAGATAATTTATCCCGATCTCCGCCCTGCTGTTTCTATGATAGTTATTACCCTCCTAGCAATCCTAATTTTTTTGACAATTTTTTCCGATTCTCAATCGGAAAAAAATTTAAAATTTTGTAGCAAATACTACAGAAAATAGTTCGGGAATCCGCAATAATTACATCTCCCTTTGCTGGTTTTGATCAGTCATTATATATATAGAAGTCGGTTCTCGGCTGTTAGTCTTCCTCTCAAGACTGAGGGCGAAAGGGTCGGAATTCAGCTAGATTGTTGACGGCTAATCGGGAAAATCACCTTTTTGTCTTGTAATCTTACTTAACAGTATCAGCGGCACTGCCGAGGATTCAGGAAAAAGCGACCCAAAAACAAGCGATTGTAGTTGATAGTTCTAGGCTGTAATACTTTTGTTCTGGATGTTGGGATAAAAAGGATAAACTTAACATCATACCAAAGAATGAATCAGCTTTGAACCTTTAGGGGATTGTCTGCGTCTAAAAGCACAGGATACAATCAAAGGAATTCCGAATCGAACTCATACCGACTTCAGATAAGCCAGACTCACCCGCGAGTCGGAATAGTAACAGACTTTTTCTGTGTCAAGGAGTCACCACCAAACCAATGCCCACAGCAAAAACCAACCAAACTCAACCACAGCCCACCCTCAATGCCGATATGGTGCGTACCTATCTGCACGAAATTGGGCGGGTTCCCCTCCTAACTCACGAACAAGAAATTATTTACGGCAAACAAGTCCAACGGATGATGAGCCTGTTAGAAGCGAAAGAAGGACTATCGAAACAATTAGGACGGGAACCACAGCAATTGGAGTGGGCGGATTCGGTGAATTTAAGCGAAAATGAACTGGATCGCGCCTTGAAAACCGGCGATCGAGCTAAACGGAAAATGATTGAAGCTAACCTCCGCTTGGTGGTTGCGATCGCTAAGAAATATCAAAAGCGGAACATGGAATTCCTGGATCTAATTCAAGAGGGTAGTCTGGGACTAGAAAGAGGTGTAGAGAAATTTGATCCCACCAAAGGTTATAAATTTTCTACCTATGCCTACTGGTGGATTCGACAAGCGATTACCCGTGCGATCGCTCAACAGGCCCGCACCATTCGCTTACCCATCCATATCACCGAAAAACTGAATAAAATCAAAAGAACCCAGCGCGAACTCGCCCAAAAACTGGGCAGAAGTGCCACTCCCGCCGAGATTGCCCTGGAATTAGAGCTAGAACCCGCTCAAATCCGCGAGTATCTCAGTATGGCTCGTCAACCCATCTCCCTTGATGTGCGCGTCGGCGATAACCAAGATACGGAATTGTCGGAATTGTTAGAAGATAGCGGAGTTTCTCCCGATACCTTCATCACTCAAGAGTTATTACGCCAAGACTTAGCCAATCTCCTGGCCGAATTAACCCCCCAACAACGGGAAGTGATTTCCCTCCGTTTCGGTTTAAGCGATGGCAAAGAGTTGTCCCTAGCCAAAATCGGTCAGAGAATGAACATCAGTCGGGAACGGGTGCGACAATTAGAACACCAGGCCCTAGCTCATTTACGCCGTCGCCGGGCCAACGTCAAGGAATATATTGTCGCCAGTTAGTAAAATTAGCAAATAACCAAGAAGGAGAGCGCAAGCTCTCTTTTTTTTTGGGTTTATTATTGCTAAATTTTTAACTTTAAAAAAGGTCGTTTATCTGCTCTACCAATTTATTTTCGAGACGAGGAGAAAATTAAAGGATTGATGTTTTTATTAACGATTGCCCTCAGAGTTTTCACTTTGAGGGAATTTGTGGTGCGTCGTCAATTACATCAATCCCAGTCCAGTTTAGCTGGACTCTATGAAGGAAATCCTAAACGCGCCACTAATCGTCCCACAGCCGAAAAGATGTTAAGGGCTTTTAATAACATCACTTTGTACATCCATCGAGAGGATTCAAGAGAAATTTCTGCCCTTAACTTCGTTCGTACAACAACAAATCTTAAGGTTAATGAATATAGAGGAGTCTATTTATACTACTGACTACTTGGCTTCGGGATGAAACCGAGTCAGTCCGAGTCGCTCAATCCTTTATTGGGTAAGCTTTTTAACCTGTTTGACCCCCTCTTGCTCGAAAAAATGAGCGAACGATGAGTACAGAGTTTCATTTGTCAACATATTAGCTATGTAGGGT
>NZ_JADEXI010000376.1:0-4591 GCF_015207185.1 Microcystis sp. LEGE 08355
CTACTCTTTCTTGTCTTTCATACCATGCTTGTGTTCGTTCGTGGAGAGCTTTATTGTAAACCAATCTTACACATCCCAAAGTGCGCCGCAATAGCGACTCTTGTGTTGGTGTGGGGTAAAATCGAAACGAATAGGCTTTTTCCATGCCTCACATTCTAGAATATATCGTCTAAATGCGCTAGTATTTAACGGTAAAGCCGCCGTAAAACGGCGGGGTTTCAGACCCAAATTTTCGATGAAATTACCCCGTCTTGCCGCTTTAATCATTGGTCTGAGCTTTATTTTCGGATTAATGTTGTGGTTAGTCAACTCTATCTATCGTCTTTACATCCAGATCGCCTTTACCGCTCCTATCTTAGCTAATATTCTGCTTTTACTGATTATCGGACTGCTGGGCTTGCTGATCTACATTCTTTTGTACTACTTTTATCTGCTGCCCCGGCAGCAAAAAAGTCGCCGCGGGTTGCGTTCTTCCTCCCGTCCACCCCTAAAATTACCGGTAGAAAAAACCGAGGCCGCCGGGGAAACCTTAAAAGCTATCCGGCAACAAGTGGAGCAAATTCAAGATAAAGTAACCCAACAGGTTTTTATTAAGCGTTCCCAAGAAATTGAGCGAAGTTTAGTCAGAAAAGAAGTTAAAATCATTGTTTTCGGCACAGGATCGGCGGGAAAAACCTCCCTAATTAACGCCCTCATCGGTCAAATGGTGGGCAATGTGGAGGCAACCATGGGAACCACGGAAAAAGGGGAAACCTATAGTTTAAAAATGAAAGGTGTGAATCGGGAAATTCAAATTACCGATACCCCTGGCATTCTCGAAATTGGTGCAGCAGGAGGTCAAAGGGAACAGTTAGCGCGACAATTAGCCACGGAAGCAGATTTACTTTTATTTGTCATCGATAACGATATTCGACAATCGGAATACGCCCCTTTATTGCGCTTAATTGATATTGGTAAACGTTCTCTCTTAGTCTTTAATAAAATCGATCTCTATAGCGATGAAGATCGAGAAATTATTTTAAAAAAATTACGAGAACGGCTAAAAGGAGTGATTCTTTCCGCCGATATTATTGCCGTCGCCGCTAATCCCCAACCAGTAAAGTTAACCAGGGGACAAATTATCACACCAGAACCAGATATTTTAGCTTTAATTAAACGTTTGGCTTCAATTTTACGCGCCGAAGGGGAGGATTTGGTGGCGGATAATATCCTCTTACAATCCCAAAGATTAGGAGAAGAAGCCAGGAAAATTATTGATCGCCAACGTCGTCGCCAAGCTGATAAAATTATCGATCGCTATCAGTGGATCGGTGCGGGAGTGATTGCTGTGACTCCCTTACCAGTGTTCGATCTGTTAGCAACGGCGGCGGTTAATGCTCAAATGGTTAAGGAAATTGGTCAAGTTTATGGCTGTGAAATTAACAGCGATCGAGGCAAGGAATTGGCTCTATCTTTGGGTAAAACTCTAGTTAGTTTGGGAGTAGTGAAAGGAGCAGTAGAATTATTAGCCAGAATCCTACAATTAAATTTTACTACCTATATAGTCGGTAAGGCAATTCAAGGGGTCAGTGCCGCCTATTTAACCCGCATTGCTGGCAAAAGTTTTATTGAATATTTCCGTCAGGATCAAGACTGGGGTGACGGTGGTATGACGGAGGTGGTACAAAGACAATTTCAACTCAGTCGCAAGGAAGAATTTATTAAGTCTTTTGTGGCCGATGCGATCGGTAAAGTGGTACAACCTTTTCAGGATGATTGGCAGCAAGAAGAAGTTTTAGAAGCTAGTTGCGAGGATGATTGGTAAAGATCGAACCCACGAGCGATAGGCAAAATTGTATAGTAATTGTTACAATCGTTTTGGGGTTCCACAAGGGCAAAAAAAAGATGCGACAGCAAGTTATCGACTGGTTAAAAGAAAACGTCAACGAACACCGTCTGCGACATATTCTCGGTGTGGAGACCATGTGTATTGATTTAGCTCGTCATCACGATCTCGATCCCGTCCAAGCAGGGCAAGCGGGGCTGCTACACGATCTGGCTAAATTTTTCAAGCCCAAAAAACTGCTAAAAATGGCAGAATCGGCGGGAATAGAGGTGGATAATATCTGTTTATCCCATCCCCACTTACTCCACGCCGATGTCAGTGCAGTTGTCGCCCAAAAAGAATTTAACGTTACCGATGAGGAAATTCTCGAAGCAATTCGCAATCATACCCTCGGTAAACCCAATATGAGCGATCTTAGCTGTATAGTCTTTATTGCCGATGCCTTGGAACCCAATCGCGGCGATACACCCGAATTAAACGCCCTACGACAACTCAGCTATCAAAATCTCCATAAAAGCGTTCAACAAACCTGCGATTATTCCCTAAAATATCTTTTAAGTAGCCATTGTCCCATTCATCCCCGCACCGTGCTAACCCGCAACTGGGCGTTACAAATTGTTAAAGAACAACCAACAAAAACTAAACCCATTGATTAACATAATCTCAAGACTCGCTTAAAACCACCTCAGCCAAAGGATAACCACAACCTGAATGACCAATCCCACTGGAATTATTACCCCCATCGCCGAAAATCTCAAGACCGAAAAATTTCTGGAGACAATTGTTACCGCTGCCGAGGACAAGAAAGCGGGGGACATCGCCATCCTGAAGGTCGCCGATATCTGTTATTTAACCGATTACTTCCTGATTGTTACTGGCTATTCTACCACCCAAGTGCGAGCGATCGAGGATGCGATCGAAGCTGCTATGGAACTAGAATGGCAACAATCCCCCCGACAAGTGGAAGGAAAAAGCGAAGGTAGCTGGATCCTGATGGATTATGGGGATATCATTGTTCATATCTTTTTACCAAAAGAGCGAGAATTTTATAATTTAGAAGCATTTTGGGGTCATGCTCAACGGATTACTCTACCTAGCGACCATTTGGAGGAGTAGAATCCATGAAATCCTCCCTTGATTTCTGTCCCGTCCCGGAAGAACAGCAACCGGTGAACGAGTACGAACAATTAAAAGAATCTTGGTTTTTCCGTTGGGCGACGCTAGATGTAGCCTCTTATACAAAAAAAATTGTCTGGTTATGGTTATGGACATGGTTAATTGTCGGACCGATTGCCGCCGCTAGTTTTCCCCTCAAAAAGGCCCCTTTTCTCTTCCTCTGTGCGGGGATTTTTGGCTCGACAATTTTGGTAGGATTGGTGTTATTGCGCTTGTATCTAGGCTGGATCTACGTTTACGATCGCTTGCAATCGGAGAAAGTATTTTATGAAGAGTCGGGCTGGTACGATGGCCAAATCTGGACAAAAACCGCCGCTATTTTAACCCGCGATCGTTTAATCGTCTCCTATCAAATCCAGCCCATTCTCCAGCGTTTACAAAAAACCGCCCTAATTCTAGGGGCAATTGTCGCTATCAGTGGTCTTTTCTGGCTATTTTTCACTCACTAACCGCAACCAATCTGAATGAATAGGGTAAAACGTTCACCAACCCACCGCTTAGAAATTCATCTCCTCCGGGAAGGTATTATTGAATCGGTTCATAATGTCGAGGCCGCCATTTGCGATGACCGCGGCCGGGTATTATCCACCGCCGGCAGCGCCGAAACTAGCGCCTTTATTCGTTCGGCCCTGAAACCTTTTCAAGCACTGGCTGTCATCAGTACCGCCACCCTCGAACGCTACGATCTCAACGATAAGGATCTAGCCATTATCTGTAGTTCTCACCAAGGCACAGTGGAACACGCCCGTCAAGTCTTTAATATTCTCTGGCGCGCCGATATCGATCCTAATGCCCTGCAATGTCCCCTCCCCGAAGGTAAACCCAGTCGCCTCCAGTACAATTGTTCTGGTAAACACGCCGGGATGTTAGCGGTGTGTCAACAGCGTGGCTGGCCGTTAAATAGCTATCTGCGGCGCTCTAGTCCGATACAGAAGCTAATTCTCAGCAAAATTGCCGAATTATTGGGGATGCCGGGGGATGAATTAATCAGCGCCCACGATGACTGCGGCGCGCCCACCTATTCAATGCAGTTGGGGCAAATGGCCCATCTCTACGCCCAGTTAGCCTCTGGCAACCGTTTAGACTTAGAAAGAATCGTCCGGGCGATGACCTATCATCCCCGCATGGTAGCAGGAGAAGGGGCTTTTGACACGGAATTAATGCAGGTTAGCCAAGGGGAAATCGTCAGTAAAGCCGGGGCCGAAGGGATTCAATGTATCGGGCGCGTCGGCGAAGGTTTAGGATTAGCAATTAAAGCTTTAGATGGTTCCAAACGGGCTAAATATGCCGCCGCTTTGCAAATTCTCAAACAGTTAGGCTGGATTACTCCCAATGTGGCCGAATCTCTCTCGGAAAAATTCCTTAAAATCGGCAGTTATACCCGCTTGGAAGTGGTGGGAGAAATGGCTTTGTTATAAATAGTGGGTAGCTGTTAAAAATTGTCAGATACCCCCCTTATTAAGGGGGGACTAAGGGGGGATCAGCACCCCCCTTATCAAGGGGAGATCCCCCCGCCTATCGGCACCCCCCTTATCAAGGGGGGCAGGGGGGATCAGAGGCAAAATCTATCTTCAATTTAATTATAACTAC
>NZ_JADEXI010000377.1:0-4581 GCF_015207185.1 Microcystis sp. LEGE 08355
GGGTGTAGGGTGTAGGGTGTAGGGTGTGGTGTGGGGTGTGGGGTGTGGGGAGAATAAATAAAATAATCTCCTGACTCCTGACGACCGACTCCTAACCCCACCAACAAACTTTTTGCCGCAAACCCTACTTATGAGACTATTTCAATAGCGTAACCGATTGCTGGGCTAATAAGGCAGTACCATAGGCTGCTTGATCCTGTTGAGATAAAAGCACGGGAACCCCTAAATGACGCTGGCGAATTATTCTCCAAGTCGGATTTTTTGCCCCACCACCGGCGCTATCAACTCGCTCTAATTTATTGGCCCCCAATTCCTGTAAACGCTGATAACCTAAAGCTTCAATGCGGGCAATACTTTCTAGTAAACCATGCAAAAATTCTAGAGGATTATCGGGGCGAGGAGTCAGTTTTGCGGGTAAAAAAGGATCATTAATGGGAAAGCGCTCGCCGGCTTTTAGGAGGGGATAATAATCTAAATTACTTTCTTTTTGTCCATCTATTGCTAAACTATAATTTCTCAATTCTTCATGAGAAAAAAACTTCTTTAACACTGCTCCCCCCGTATTAGATGCCCCACCAGTTAACCACAAATTTCCTAAACGATGACTATAGATGCCATAGTTACTATCATCAACTTTCTGGCTACTTAATAATTTTAAAACTAAAGTTGAACCTAAAGATGTCACTGCAGCCCCTAAAGAATTAGCACCACTGGCTAAAAATGCCGCTATACTGTCGGTGGTTCCCGTGTAAATTAAACAATCTTTCGGGATAGCAAAACGAGTCACTAAATCTGGTTTAATAGTATCGATCGCTGTACCCGGGGCAAAAATTTGCGGTAATAAATTAAACATCGGTAAATTCTCTAACCAATCGGGATAACAGAGATTTTCGAGATCATAACCTAACTTTAAGGCATTGTGATAATCACTAATTCCCAGTTTACCGTGCAGCAGAAATGCTAACCAATCCGCTTGCGAGAGAAAATAACGCGCTTGCGAAAAAATTTCTTGTTCACTCCACCAAAGTAATTTAGCTAAACTAGAGGTGGGACTAATCACGGGATGGTGAGGGGGTGCCATAGCTTTAATTGCTTCTAAAAACGCAATTCCTCGCCCATCATTGTATAATATTGCCTCAGAAAGAGGATTACCCCAATTATCGCATAATAACACCGTCGAGGAAGTACCATTAATAGCGATCGATTTAAGTTCTGAACGCACCGAATCCCCTAGATTATCCAATAAATAAAATAAGGCCTTTTGCCAATCCTGAAAATTGGCATTAGTGAAGGGATAATGAACCTCAGCGACGATATTTTTGCTAGAATCAATAGCAATCGCTCGCGCTCCCGACGTGCCAAAATCAATACCTAAAGATAAACTCATAGATGTCTTCACAACCCCCTCATTCTGGCTACCATTGGGATGGTATCACTCCCCGATTCTTTGAAGGTTGGTACTTCCGAGTCATGATTCCGCAATTAGCCGACGGATTCGCCTTTATGTATTCTATTCAAGACCCAAGGGGCGGTCAAGTCAATAGCGGTGGAGCGGTACAAATTTTAGCCATAGAATCTAATTATCTTTGTCGCACTTTTCCCGATACGGATCAATTTTGGGCAAGTCGTCAGGAATTAGCTATCATCCATTGGGGAAAAACTAACTTAAAAACCCGTCCCCGTCTGCTTTCTCCGTCAGATTTTTTTGAGTCTATTCGAGAAGGTTATCAAGCAACGGCACACCAGCAGCAAGGACGAATTTATGATCCTGTCACCGGAGAAATCTGTCAATGGGATTATCGCATTGAAACTAGGTACACTTGGGGAGATAACAAGCGTCCACCCCAAGCAACAGCAGGAATATTATCTTATTTACCGATTTTTGACCCAGGTTGGCAGATTTTAACTGCTCATGGTTTAGCAACGGGAATGATTACCTATCGGGGAAAAAATTACCAATTTGAGAATGTACCTTTTTATAGCGAAAAAAATTGGGGTTATTCTTTCCCCGAAAAGTGGTTTTGGATTAATTGTAATGCTTTCCCTGAAAATCCCGATTTAACCTTAACCGCAGTGGGTTCTACCCGGAAAGTTCTCCACTGGACGGAATCGGTGGGAATTATCGGTATTCACTGGCAAAATCGCTTTTATAAGTTTGATATCTGGAATTCTCAACTAACTTGGACAGTGCAACCCTGGGGATACTGGGAAATGAGGGCAACTAACGAGGATTATACCATTGTCTTAATCGGGATCAGTGATCATCCTCCCGATCGCGTGCGTGTACCCACAGAAAAAGGTCTCTGTTTTGCTTGTCAAGATACCCTCAAAGGTAAATTGTCGATAAAATTGGCTGATAGTCGTGGTAAAACCCTTATAAATGCCTCTAGTCGTCTAGCTGGTCTCGAAATTGGCGGTATTTGGCCATCAGCATGGATAAAACGGTGAGTTAAATCACCATTGCGACGGGAGAATATCACTCTATTCTTGATTGCTCGGTATTAACATAGAATCAGTTTTTGATCACTAAAAAATCGTTTCATGAACCAACCTTCTCTCAATTTTGTTGAGCAATTAGTGATAGCAGAAGTGCGGGAACAGTTAAAGAATTTACCTGCTTCCTTTCGCCAATATCTCTCGGAGATTAAAATCGATAAAATCATTAATAGTGCTATCGAAATTCTGCCCCGCAGTTTCAAAACTTTTGGGGAAAAATATCACGATTATCACACCCGAAGATTAAGAATAAAAATTGCTGTAGAAAGAGCGATCGCCGATATACTGCATGAACTAAAATTTTATTATGTAGCGCAGACAGAAGTGGAAGATGAAGAAAATATTCCCACGGAACCAAATTCTGAAAGGTGGGATAGCAGTTATTTTAATGGCTAGGTACAGAGTCTTCCTTTTCAGGAGTTAGCAGCTATTATTCAGAGGATAATAACCCATTAGTTTATAATTTATTCCTATCAGAAATGTTGTAAATCTCTGCTCAGAAATAGAATCGGTCGGTGAGTCTGGCTAAAAAATTATTTTAAAGTCAAGAAAATAGGCTTTTTTAGTTAAGTTTTACAGAAGTCGCCCTCGATATTTTTGTTGATGATAATTAATACTATTTGTCAAAAGTAATGGCAAAGATGGTTAATTGTCCTCGCCCCACTTTCAACCTTCAGAACTAATGGCCGCCCAAGCCAAAAGTACAGTAGAAAGAATCAAAGAACATCCCTTACATGATATCGGCGAGACTTGGAAAGTATTTACATCAAATTAGTTACCCGATAGAACCACCTTGAGCCATCTTGCATACTTTTCTCTTTTTGTCAAATTTTATGTTAAGAAATATGTGACTAATGGATAGGCTTTTAGCTACGGGAGTGTCAATCAGCAATCTCTGATTACAAATTGCGATGGGGTTTGCATAATTATTCCCGTTTGTTCAGCCACTTGTGACCTAACATCTTAAGAGTCACTGATAATTGCTGATTGTCGGTATTGCCGCATAAGTGCGTAAAAGCTGATAGGACAACGAACGGAAAAAATATAGATTGTCAAGGTGCGACAAATCGCTATAATCGTTCCAGCAGAGGCGATAATAATCCCTCGATCATCGAAAATTTGGGTCTGAAACCCCGCCGTTCTAGGTTGGCTTTACCGTCAAATATTAGCGCATTTACACGATATATGCTAGAATGCGGGATATGGAAAAAGCCTACTCGTTTCGATTTTACCCCACACCAACACAAGAGTCGCTATTGCGGCGCACATTGGGCTGTGTAAGATTAGTTTACAACAAAGCTCTCCATCTCAGAACACAAGCTTGGTATGAAAGACAAGAAAGAGTAGGATATGCTCAAACTTCTTCAATGTTGACCCATTGGAAAAAACAAGAAGAATTAAACTTTCTCAATGAGGTAAGCTGTGTACCTTTACAACAAGGGTTAAGACATTTACAAACAGCTTTCACTAATTTCTTGGCTGGTCGTACTAAGTATCCTAGCTTTAAGAAAAAACATCAAGGAGGAAGTGCCGAATTTACCAAATCTGCTTTTAAATTTAAAGACAAACAAATCTATTTAGCCAAATGCACAGAACCTTTACCTATTCGATGGTCAAGACAAATCCCAGAAAGCTGTGAACCAAGCACAGTAACAGTCAGATTACATCCCTCAGGACGCTGGCATATCTCAATAAGATTTGATGACCCAACGATTAAGCCATTACCAGTAACAGATAAAGCCATTGGAATTGACTTAGGAATTAGTAGCCTTGGGATTACCAGCGATGGCGACAAAGTATCTAATCCCAAGCATTTTAAAAAGCATTATCAGAGACTGCGAAAGGACCAAAAAAGCCTTTATCGAAAACAGAAATGGTCAAAAAATCGAGAAAAAGCGAGAATCAAAGTAGCAAGGATTCACGCTCAAATCAACGATAGCAGAAAAGACCATTTACACAAGCTAACCACTCAATTAGTTCGGGAAAACCAAACGATTGTGGTTGAGAATTTAGCCGTCAAGAATATGGTCAAAAACCCGAAATTATCTCAGGCAATATCTGATGTAAGCTGGGGAGAAATCACCC
>NZ_JADEXI010000378.1:0-4573 GCF_015207185.1 Microcystis sp. LEGE 08355
TGTATAAGAGACAGGGTTGGGGATGGTGGCATGGGATTGGAATGGGGAGAAGTGGGGTGGACTTAGGCTGAAACTCCTTCTCCCTGCTCCCTTCTCCCCTGTAGTCTTAACGAGTAATTTAGATAGTCAACAGCTTACCAAATTTAGGTTACACTTCCTCTTGATGGGAAAGACTGTATCTTGAGAAAATAATTAGGCTAAATAGACCCGAATTTAGGGGGTATTTTCTGAAAAAGAATCACTATAATTAAATAAAAATGGTACGCTATTTTTTCCCGATCCATCCATGACTAAAACCCGGGGCATTTGCGCCCCACCTTCGCGCCAAGCTTCGATCGCTTCTTTCTGTAAAACTAATCCTCCCCCCTGTTCTTTTAAAGTTTCTGCTAATAGTCTTTGTGCCTCAGCTTTCCCTTTAGCGCGATTGATTTCTGCCTGGGCCTGTTGTTCTGCTTCTTGGGTGATATAAACGGCTCTTTGGGCGCGTTGTTCCGCGATTTGTTTATCTTCGACGGCCCGAGCAAATTCCGGAGAAAAATTCAAATCTACCACACTGGTATCTAAGACTAGAATACCATACTTTTCTAACCGAGTCGATAGGGCATTATCAAAGTCTTCTTTTAACTCACTGCGTCGAGTAATTGCCTCCTCTACTGTTCTTTTAGCGGCGGCAATTTTAAAGGATTCTTGGGTTTGAGGGGCGATAATTTTAGCGACAATATTTTGTAAAGTTCCTTGGGTTCTTCTAATGGCCACTACTTGAGTCGGATCGAGACGAAAATTAATCGCAAAACTAGCGGATAAATCCTGTAAATCTTTAGTGGAACTTTGGGCAGGAACTTCAAATTTTTGCACCGTAACATCGTAGATATCGACACTAGAAACAAAGGGAGGTTTAAAGTGCAATCCCTCCAATAAAACCCCGTCTTTAGCTTTTCCTAACACACTTAAAACTCCCGCTTGTCCGGGGGTGATAATCACATAGGCATTAAAGGCCGCTAAAATGACAATAGTGACCAATAATCCCCCAATCAGGGAAAGTAAATTAATAGCATCTTTCTGGTTCACAGTTTATTTATACTCCTTGACGAGCGACTAAAGCGAGAATTTTTGTTGCGATCGCTTGATTGACAGGCATCACTGACAGACGATTTCCTGTCCTTACTAATAATAATTCATCGGCGGTAAAATTTTGTTTTAAAATTCCTAGGGGCAGCAGTTGGGGAAAAAGGCGATCAAACTCAACTTTAACCGTCCACCAGCGCGGGGAATCTGGAGAGGATTTAGAATCATAGTAGGGACTATCACGATCGAATTGTGTGGGATCGATCATATCGGTTTCCACTACGCGCATCAAGCCGACAATCCCCGGCGGGGTCGTATTAGAATGATAAAAAAAGGCCAAATCTCCCCGTTTCATCTGACGGAGAAAATTGCGCGCCTGATAATTTCGCACTCCCTCCCAAATAGTTTGACCATCTTTTTTTAAATCCCCGATACTATAGACATCGGGTTCCGATTTCATTAACCAATAATTTAAATTCATCATTGATAGTTGTAATTAATTCAAATAAGATCGAAAATATTTTTAGCCGTTCCTGTCAGCCTTGTTGCCATAGGGTTAAATATAATTCACTTTGGCTGCTTTTGTAGTTCTACTCAAACAATTATTGAGAAGAATGTATCTAAAAATACCTTTGTTAGCAGCAATTTCTAAGGACTATGAGCCTTCAAGTCTAGCTATTCTTGGCAACCGTCAGTTTTTCCCTATAGCTAAAAATAATTTATTCTCCCTTCTTAAATCGCTCAAATAAGCTGTAAAATGCGATACATTGCTCTAAAAATCTCTAGCCAATCCATAGATTATCAGTGTTCCAAGCCACTCGCCGCCGTTTAGCCTTATGGTACACTGTTGTCACTGCCATACTACTGCTTTTTCTCGCTACGGGAATGTATTTTTATGTGCGGCATACCCTAGTGGATCGCATTGATGATACCCTCAAACACATCATTGAGGTGGTAAATCGTTCCCTCGTGATCGAATCGATTCCCCCGAACCAAGGACGTTATCGCGTCGATCCCCTCGCAAGTTTTCCCAGTCAGGGTAAATCCGTCGAGGACGATCATATAGATTTGGAATGGTTTGATCCCCAAGGTAATCTACTTTGGTCAACTCTGGCTGAATCCTTAGATATTCCCCTCCATCCCCACCGTCAGGGGGAAACTATTCGCTTATCCGATGATCGTCTGCTGCGACAAATAACCGAAAGGGTGGAAATCGATCATCATGTTTTGGGATATCTGCGGGTAAGTCATCCTTGGTTTGAGGTGACAAAACCGATTAGACAGCTATTATTGGATTTAATCGCCGGAATTTGCCTGATGATTGCTAGTGTTGCCTGGATTGGTTGGTTTTTGTCCGGTTTAGCCATTCAACCAGTAAAAGAGTCCTATCAGAGTTTAAAACAATTTACCGCCGATGCTTCCCATGAATTACGCAATCCGATCGCCACTATCCAAACTAACGTGCAAATGGCGATCGCTTATCCCCAAACTGGCGATCAACGCTTGCAGGTGATCGAGCGTTTAACGGAAAGATTGGGCAATTTAGTCAATGATCTGCTCTTTTTAGCCCGTTCTGATAGTGGCATCGTCCAACCGATCGAGCAAGCTGTACCTTTGGATGCTTTATTGATGGAAGTGGTGGAAGAACAGCGTTTAATCGCCGATAAGCAGGGAATTTCCCTCTCTTTGTCGATCGTGGAACCGGACCAAGAGGATTTTTCCTACAGCGATGAAATGTTTACTATGCAGGGAGATTGGGATCAATTAGCACGTTTATTCACAAATTTAATCTCTAATGCCCTAAAACACGCTTTTTTGCCCGAATCTGAGCCTAAAAATGTGGCAGTGGAATTGGAAAAAAGTAAACGCGATCGACAATCGGTGTTACTGGTACGCATCAAAGATAACGGAATCGGGATTCCCGAGGCTGCTTTGTCCCATATTTTTGATCGCTTTTATCGTCTCGATCCCGCACGGCAAAATTCCGCCACTTCCGGGGGAACAGGATTAGGATTAGCGATCGCTTTAGCGATTACCCTCAGTCATCATGGACAAATTAGCGTCGAAAGTCAGATCGATCGAGGAACAATCTTCACCGTCACCCTACCAAAAAGCCATCAACGGGAGAAAAAAACCGAAAAGTCAGAAGCTTACTCTGACTTCTTTTCATACCCCCAAGGGAATTCGAATCCCTGTCGCCTCCGTGAAAGGGAGGTGTCCTAGGCCACTAGACGATGGGGGCTTGGATTTCAGACCTTTTTAAATATAACAATAATCTTTCTGGGAGTCAAGGGTTTTGGCAAAAAATTTTTTTATCCCGCCCTTGCACAATAGGATAGTCTAAATGAAGATGTTATCGCCCAAAATCCATGGCTGCCGATCCCTATAAAAGCCGACTGTTCAACCTGATCAACCGTCGCTTGATCCGTCTGAAAGATAACCTCGGCCGCGTTTCCCGTCGCGGTCAAAATGCGATCGCTATTGCCCTGCAAATAGCCCTCTATCCCGTCTATTTGCTGGTACAATCGCTGCGGGTGACGGCTAATCAATTGGGGAACAGTCTCCAGAAACAATTATCACCCCCCAGCAAGGAGGGAACGGATGCGATCAAAGAATTTCTACAGAGCTTATCTGACCAAGAAACGCCATTTATTGGCATAGCAGCCGATCTAGAGGATCAAGCTTTAGTTTTCGTCACTAACGATCACCAGACCGTTAAAATCACCGATAATCAAACCCAAAGACAAATAGAAAAACAAATTAGGACGGCACTGGCTAACTACGCCCTCGAAAAACGGAGAATTAAGCGATTAAATCCTCAATATCCGCCTTTATTACCAAATTTTACCGACAAAAATCCTGTCTTGCCTCCGATACGTTGGTTTTGGAACCTACTACGCTGGGAACAACAGGGACAAATAGCGATCGCCATAAATCTATTCCAAGAATCCCATCTCGTCAAAACCCCGACACCACCCTCCTTACCACTGCCTAATTTAAATTCCCAAGCAATTTTAGGAGTTATTGACGAAAAATTAGCGATTTTCGAGACTAAATTTCTCGCTATCTCCCCCGCAATCCCAGGCAGTTTGAGCCACACCTCTAACCCCCCTTCCGATCTCGTTAACCAGTCCCCGACTCTCGAGAAAAATTACTCCTATCTCTGGCGACTTTATTGGTTAATTTATGCGGCGATCGAGCATTTCTGGGCAAAAGAGAAGAATAATTTAGAATATAGTGCTGATTCCCCCGCTTTATCGGCAAAATATCCCTTAAGTCTGCCTAATTCTCTGCTGATCACCTTCAAACAACGTCTCCAGGATTGGCTAGAAAAACAAACCCAAGCGGCTCCCTTCACGATCGGCAAACTCATCCAAGCGGCGATCAATCACTTCTTTGCTTCTCGCCAATCCCTGACATTTTCCGCCGTCAGCGAGCCACCTTGGCTAGAATCCGCCGATATCTTGGCTATTTCTCCCCAAGACTCCGAAAAACCGCGCCTTAACCC
>NZ_JADEXI010000379.1:0-4562 GCF_015207185.1 Microcystis sp. LEGE 08355
GGGCAGTTTTGATATAAAGGGCTTTCAGACTATCGGTTAGTTGAATCAGGGATGCTGGTTTCATGCGAGTTCCTCACTCTGAGGATTTTCCCATTATTATAGGATCAATCATTCTCTGTAATTCTCTCAACTCTTTATTTGTATATTTTTAAACTTGTATAAAATTGATTTAAGTTTTGTAAAAAGTAGTTGACAAAATCCGATCGAGATCAAGGATAACCCTATCCTTAGGGTGGACAAAATGTGGTAAGGTGGATTGAGTAATAAAACTGATCACTAACCTATTATCAGTGACAAGTGCCAAATTCACCAGAGAAGGCTAAATATAACTATGTCCAAACGGTTTAAATTCGACTCCTCCGAGATGATTTATCTCACCGATAAACTGATGAATGCGGCCAGCAATCGTTACTCGATCGTCGTGCAAGTCGCTAGACGGGCTAAGCGCGTCCGCTACGATACCGTAGAAAATATCGACGACCCGATGATTAAACCCGTCCAACGGGCCCTGATGGAAATGACCGACGAATTAACCGAACCGGAATTATTACGCGATTAATCCCCTAAAATTGCCGAGGAACCCCACCCCTACATTTCATCGGGGTTGATACCCAGCTCTCTTAGTCTTTCCGCTAGTCGTTGGGCTTTTTCTTCCGCTTCCTGTTTGGCGAAACGTTCTTGCTCGGCGATCGCTTCTGCTTCCTGTTTGGCTAAACGTTCTTGTTGGGCATTCAAACGCTCTTGCTGGGCGATCAGCGCAGCTGCCCTCGCCCTTTCCTCTGCGGTTAAATAGCGATTTCCCGATTGATCATACCAATACAGCCATTCTCGCACCCAAGCGATATGTTCTCCCTGCTCATATCCCAAGGCTAACCCGATTTCTGGCAACCATACCCGATTATTTTCAGGCTCTAAAAGCTCGTATTTCCCCGCTATAAGCTTATAAACCTCTAATCTCTCTCTATTTTTAAACCTTCCCCTTCTACCGCTCAAGGGATTGTAAATGGCGTAATAGAGAATGCCTAGGGTTTGATAATCCGCTAACTTTCCCTCATATTCCCCATTATATTTCTCAGAAATCACTTCCAGGGCCAATATGGGCATAATATAAGCTTCTTCCCAGAGAACATAGCTTAATCTTCCCCTTTCGCCGGTATCGTGTTTGACTCCCACTGCCAAAAATCCATCGGGTACGATCGCCGGTTCGTCGGGATTGTAATAAACTCCCATATCGACACCAAAATACCAATCATCCCGCCCCATCCAAATAAATGCTAATAAACTAAGTAATAGATTGGGAATGTCGTTCTGTAACTGGTTATCCACGGGTGTTTCGTCAGAACAGGGCAATTCTTCGGCAGTGGGAAGAAGGCGATTTTTATTGTAGGAAAGGTTAACCATAGCTCGTGCAAGCGTGGTGTTTGATTGATGCCAATTCTAGCAGATAGCCTCCAGACGCTCTGACCAAGGCAGTCCTGGCACCGATAACCACAGCACTCAACTTCCGCAAGAATGCTAATATAAAAAAGCTATTGGCTAATTTTTTCCTATTTTAACTTGCAATATGCTCCCGTCTAATCTTGATCGCATCGTCGAACGCCTCAAACGTCGTACCGATCCTAAGCAAAAATACGAACAATTACTAGCTTTTGCTAAAAAACTAGAACCAATACCAGAATCTGCCAAAATACCCACTAATAAAGTCCACGGCTGTGTATCCCAAGTTTATATCACTGCCGACATCGAAAATGGCCAAGTTTGGTACAAAGGGGATTCCGACGCACAATTAGTCAAAGGTTTAGTTGCTTTGTTAATCGAGGGGTTAAATGGACTGACTCCCTCGGAAATCCTGCAAGTCACCCCGGATTTTATCGAAGAAACCGGTTTAAAAGTCAGTCTTACCCCTTCCCGCGCCAACGGATTTTATAATATTTTCCAATTAATGCAGAAAAAAGCTCTCGGTTTTCAGTTGGGAATGTCCGCTTAGATGTCTAGTTTTCTGGTTCCGGTTCCTTTGATTCGGGAATCTCGCAGTTTTGGAAACGAGTATCCACCAGCGAACGGGTACAACCCCAATTACTCGGTATTCCCGACGGCCAACCCATCCGCAAAGCTTCTGGACAGATGGCCATCACCGTTAACTGACAGTCAATTAACTGAAAACCCTCTTTCTCACACTGTTTGAGACTGTGTTTGAGAATGGAATCATTGTTAAATTCGATGGTTTTATTACACTGAATACAGACCAAATGATGATGGTGGTGGGGATAGGGTTGATTGAGTTCGTAGTGTTTATGACCCTCGGCCAATTCCAACTCCCGCAAAATTCCCATCCGCGACATCAGTTTAACACTGCGGTAAATTGTCGATAAACTAATTCCTTCCCCCCTTTTGTCCAGCAATTCCTGCAATTCTTCGGCGCTGAGATGATTGCCTTTCGGTAAATTCTGGAAAACGTGCAGAATTTTCTCTCGCTGGGGAGTTAAGCGCCACCCCCGCGCGTTGAGTTCCGCTTTCAGGGAGGAAGCAGTGTAGGCAGACATAAGCGATCAACTCTCAATAAAAGCTATTTAATTGACAATGATAGTCGTTTCGGCGAGCCATTGGCAACAATTTTAAGTAGTTGAAAATTCCCCCCGCATTCGAGTATGAAAAATTACTATGAAATCCTGCAAATTCCCCGTAATGCCAGTAATAATCAGATAAAAGCCGCTTTTCGTCGTCTGGCCCGGCAATATCACCCCGATTATAATCCCAATGATCCAGAAGCAGTGACAAAATTTCGGGAAATTGAACAAGCTTATCGGGTTTTGAGCGATAAAGACAAAAGAAAAGATTATGATCGCAGTTTATCCCCAGAAATACCCACTTTTAACCCCAGTGCCGAGGATTTTTATCAACAGGGATGGCACTACGCTCAAGAGAGAAATTATCAATTAGCGATCGCATTTTACCAGCAAGCGATCGCAATTAATCCGCAATTTTGGCAGGCCTATCTGCAACGGGCGGAAGTTTACTACCATAATCAGCAGGATCGGCAAGTTTTAAGCGATTGTCGGCAAGTTTTGCAGTTAAAACCCGATTGTTCCCAAGCTTACTATTACCTCGGTTTATCCCGTCAACGACTCGGTTACACCCAATCCTCCCTAGAAGCTTATGGCAAAGCAATCGCCATTGACCCCAATAACCCCCAATTCTATTATCACAGAGGATTAGCTCTAGAGGAACTCTCGGAACTGCCAGCAGCACGAAAAGATTTTCAAATAGCAGCCAAGAAATTTAAGCAACAGGGAAATTTTCGCCGCTATCATGCCATTGCCAATAAGTTAAGAGATGCTCATAAAAGTTATCGACAACCGCAATCAATCAAGTGGTCAAAAACTCTTTTTATTGTTTTTAATTTGCTGAAAATATCTGGCTCATCTTTGCTCAAACCCAAGACCGGTCTAGCAGAGTCTTTTTTAAAGCTTAACCGTAATCAGGCTTTGGCTACAGGTGCATTAGCAGCAATCATCAGCAGTTTTTTTATCGCTTTTACTTGGCAAAACTGGACAGTTAAATCTGAGTTTTTGCTGTTATTAGGCTGGGCAGTATTTCCTTTTATTATTCTGACTTTATCTAGTTGGTTTGGCAGAAAATTAAGTAATAAATATGGTAGTTTTACTGGCGATATATTTTTAGCTGGCCTAATAGTTTTGCCCTTTTCCCTCGTCATTTTGCTCACTTCCTATTTGTCCATAAATGGCGATATTATTGGCGCAATTATCGGTGTAACGGGCGGTTATCTAACCGGAATGCTCTACTATGGTTATCGCCATTTATCCAATATTTCTTCGCCGATCTCTTTACTTTTACTCCCTTTTGTGCTAGGTTTTCTTACGGTTAATATCTGGGGAGTTTATTATTATCTCTAAATCTTCCGGAGTATTACAGTTAAATAAAATCTCGGAATTATCGATAATTAATTCCTCCACCACAGCGACATTTAACCATTTTTGAAAAGAAGTTCCCCCTTGCTGAATATAAGTCTGCAAAGATGCTAAACAACGACGATGATAAAAAGCACAGAGAGGTTCCCAACGATTCCCGCACCGGGGAACCAAAGCCACGGCATTTTCTGGTACAGTGGCTAATAATCTTGACCATTCTTGAATAATTGGTGGCGTTAGTAAAGGTAAATCGCAAGGGAGTAATAAAACCCAATCGGTTGATACAAAAGTTAATGCCAAGGCAAAGGCCAATAAAGGCCCCCTAGTGGGAAGCGGTTCCTTAATTATCCGGCAGTATTGGGGAATGATCAGTTCATAACGTTCCGGCCAAGGCGTAATCACAGACACTTGCACCGCACAATCTTGGGCAATTAAACAAGTATTCTCTAGAAAAGAGAGACCCTGAAAAGATAACAAAGCTTTATCTCGTCCCATACGGGAACTTTGACCACCAGCCAGAATTAACGCCGTTAAAGCCGGAAAATCACTCATAATAACTCATATTCTCCTCTGCCTAAGTAGGGTTTGCTGAAAAAGTTTGTTGGTGGAGTCAGTTATCAGTTATCAGTTATC
>NZ_JADEXI010000380.1:0-4554 GCF_015207185.1 Microcystis sp. LEGE 08355
AGCGACCATAAGACCAGAACAGAGTAAATCTGTTAAGGCAGGTGCGAAAAATCCTTCGGGAAAGAAGCAGAAACCCAAATCGTGAGGTTTGGGAATCACCGTCCGTTTACGGCGGTGAGGATGTCAAGGAAGAAGTAGTTAGATATGTGTAATTAATTGTATCTAGCTACTTAACTTAAAACTTAAACCTGATCACTGATAACTGATCACTGATAACTGATCAGTTATCAGCGATATCAGTATATTGGGGTTGCTTTCTCGTTTTTGCAAAGAAATATATCAGAATCGGCAGCGGATGGGAAAATTTGTGCGAGAATCTAAAGAAATTGTTAAATCGCCCTAGGAGTAGCCAACGATTTTGTGATTATCGATCCAAATCCACCAATTAGCACAATGGGAGGCTCTTATGGAAAAGCAGCCATCAGAAATCGAGATCGAGCTAGATACACAGCTAAAAGCGGAGTATTCCGAGCAGTTTCTGCGTAGTATATTTAATTCCGTGCAAGCGTCGATTTTTGTAGTGGACGTGCTGGAAAATAGAGATTTTCGCTATGTGGGAGCAAACCCCGTTCATGAACGCTGGACAGGATTGCGTTCATCAGAGATTAAAGGCAAAACTCCCGAACAAATCCTTCCCCCCGATGATGCGCGCAGTGTGCGGCAACACTATAGTGATTGTGTGCGTTACGGAACGACTATTTCCTACGAACAGTATTTACCTTTTCAAAATATACCCTACTGGTGGCTGACAACTTTAACACCCCTACGGGATAACAATGCGCGTATCTATCGTTTGGTGGGAACCAGTACCAATATCACCGAACGTAAACAGGCCGAAGAAGCTTTAAGATTACAAGCAGAACGAGAACAACTACTGGGGGTAATGCAGGAAAGAATCCGGCAATCGTTGGATCTTGATCGCATTTTGCAAAGAACCGTTAAAGAAGTGCGACAATTTCTCAACTGCGATCGAGTGTTAATTTATCGTTTATTCCCCGATCATAGTGGCATGATTGTGGTGGAATCCTATACCCCGAGGATTAATTCTGTCTTAGGAAGCAGCATCGAGGATCCCTGTTTTAATTTATCCCCAGAACGTCTGGAAAATTATCGTCGCGGCAGAATTCAAGTTATTGAAAATGTCCATAATTCGGGACTTGATCCCTGTTATCGCAGCCTACTCACCTCTTTGCAAGTACAGGCTAACCTAGTGGTGCCAATTATCTGCGATAACCAACTCTGGGGGTTACTAATTGCCCAAAATTGCCAAAAAACTCGCTCTTGGCAATCCCAAGAAATCGATCTGCTCAAACAATTAGCCATTCAAGTGGGAATTGCCATTCAACAAGCAGAACTGCACCAACGGGTAAAATGCTTGAATACGGCCTTAGAATCGGAGGTTCAGCAAAGAACCGCCGAATTGCAGATGACTTTGAAGTATGAAGCATTAATCGGACGGATTACCGAAAAAATTCGCGATAGTCTCGATGAAAATCATATTCTGCAAACCACCACTAGGGAATTAGTCCAGGTTTTACCCGTAGAATGCGCCCAAATTGAGCTTTACAATCCCAGTCGCAGCCAAGCCACTATTGTCCACGAATATACCACTCAAGAGTTGATCTGTCAGGGAATTAGCCGTCAAATTAGCGATTTTCCCGAAATCTATCAACCGCTGCTGCACAAACAAATTTTACAATTTGTTGATCGTCTTCCCCTTGGCAATCCGCAAATCTGTCGTGTTAACCGTTGCGCTTGTCCTATCTTTGACGATCAGGGTTTTTTGGGCAATATTTGGCTAATTCGGCCAGCTAATCAGATTTTTAACTCCTTAGAAACTAATTTGATTCAACATATTGCCACCGAATGTGCGATCGCTATTCGACAGGCGCGACTTTACGAATCTTCCCAAGCACAAGTGAGAGAATTAGAAAAACTGGAAAGATTAAAAAGCGAATTCCTGAAAACCCTTTCCCATGAACTGCGAACCCCGATTACCAGCATTCGTCTAGCGGTGGAAACCCTGGAAAGTCTCCTAGAATATCAAGGGATCGAGATCGATCCACAGGATTCGATCGGTCAACTGTTGCAAATTCTTAACATTGAATCTCAACGTCAGAGTAAGTTAGTTAATGATCTGTTGACTTTAACCTATCTGGATGCGGAAACCGAACCCCTGGCGCTCGAAGCAATCGACTTACTTTCGTGGCTACCCTTATTAGTGGAACCTTTTCGTCATCTCACCCGTGAGCGACAACAGCAGTTAATTTTAGATATAGATGGGGATATACCGGAGATTAACAGCAATCTTTGTGATATCGAACGCATCATAGCGGAATTACTGACCAATGCTTCTAAATATACCCCAGAACAAGGGATAATTAGGGTAAATGTCTGGCGTGCGGACGAGCAAATATTAATTAGTGTGAGTAATTCAGGAGTAGAAATCGCCCCAGAGGAATTATCAAGAATATTTGCCCCTTTTTATCGCATTCCTAACCACGATCCCTGGCGCTACAGTGGTACTGGTTTAGGTTTAGCTTTAGTCCGCAAACTGATTAAACCCCTGAATGCCACTATTGATGTCACCAGTGCCAACGCTGTCACCACTTTTACCCTCACCTTGCCAATCTAGTCGAGCAGAAAACTTTTTAGAAAAAAACCTTGCAATTATTTCGAGGGCGTGCTATATTGAGAAAGGACAAAAAAACGCCGAGATAGCTCAGTTGGTAGAGCAGAGGACTGAAAATCCTCGTGTCCGCGGTTCAAATCCGCGTCTTGGCATCGCAAAAACAATAAAATTAGCCCTGTATTTACTTCCTATTCTGCTAGGTTTTGTAAATGTAGCCCTTCTCGTCAAGATGAAGTGTAACCTAATTTGGTAAGCTGAAAGCTTTGATGTACTTAGTTTATAACCTTCTTTTTAGGTAGGAGAATTGCCAGATTCTTTCTTTTGCCTGTTGCCTCTTGCCTTCAGTTCACTGATAACTGATCACTGATTACTGAAAAGTCCCCCCAACCAGCAACTACTTTTTGATTTTGGGCTTGACGTGAGCGGTCACGGATTAAGATAATCTAACAAGTATGTACGACAATGAAATCCTAGACTCTAGCAATTCCTTAAATAATCCTCTCGATGGGAGCGATCCGGATCAAGCAGCGGAAATCCCCCCCGATCCGGAGGAAATGCTCTCATTGCTTACTTCTGCTCATGTCAGCGAGAGGATGATCGCCGCTCGCGCCTTTTGTGAATTGCGTGACGAAAGAGCGATCGCTCCTTTACTAGAGATGTTAAACGATGTCTGTCCCCTAGTGCGTGTCAGTGTCGCCTACGCTTTGGGTAGAAATCCCAGTCTTAGCTCTGTGGAACCCTTAATCGATTTACTGGCCAGAGATTGGAATGGTTACGTCAGAAAAGGGGTAGTTTGGGCCCTGGGTAACTGTGCTGATCCAAGAGCGATCGAGCCTTTGGTTCATGCTCTTAAAACTGATATTTCGGCGGTGCGATTATGGGCCGCCAGTAGTTTGGCCCAGATTGCCAAGGTCAATTATGAAGATATCATCACCGTCTTGCCGCCTTTAATTGAAGGATTGCGCCGAGATTTAATCGCGGCGGTGCGGAGTAATTGCGCTTGGTCGATCGGTCAATTATGCCGAGAATTGCCCTTAAATGTGATTTATGCCACGGCGATCGATGCTTTGATCGAGGCCTTGGTGGAAGATGAGGATTTAGGTGTCAAGGAAGATGCTAGGGGTGCTTTATTAAAAGTGGGCGACCCAAGAGGATTACAATTGATCGAGGAATTAGAGCTTGAAGGAATTATCTAAACCACTAATTTTGGGCATTACAGGGGCATCAGGGCTGATTTATGCTGTCCGTACTCTCAAATATCTACTTTTAGCCGACTACACGATCGATCTAGTGGCCTCCAAATCAGCTTACACTGTCTGGCAAGCGGAAGATAATATTCGGATGCCGCCAGAACCGGAGCTGCAAGAACAATTTTGGCGCAGTCAATGCGGGGTGATGAAGGGGGGAAAATTACGCTGTCATCGTTGGGGTGATGTGGGGGCAACGATCGCCAGTGGGTCCTATCGCACCCTTGGTATGGTAATTATTCCCTGTAGCATGAGTACAGTGGCCAAATTAGCGGGGGGATTAAGTTCCGATTTGCTAGAAAGGGCGGCCGATGTGCAGATGAAGGAGGGCAGAAAATTGGTTTTAGTACCGCGAGAAACCCCCTTTAGTTTAATTCATCTGCGTAATTTAACCACTTTAGCCGAGGCGGGCGTTAGAATCGTGCCAGCAATACCGGCATGGTATCACCATCCCCAATCGATCGAGGATTTGGTAGATTTTGTCATCGCTCGTACTCTCGATCAGTTAGATATCGATTGTGTGGCCATTAATCGCTGGCAAGGACATTGACAGTTATCAGTTATCAGTTATCAGTTATCAGTGGGTAAGTTATCAGTTATCAGATGTAAGTTTTAAGTTAATTAGTTAGTTAGTTATCTTTATCTTTATACCTGTTTACTGATCACTGTTTACTG
>NZ_JADEXI010000381.1:0-4545 GCF_015207185.1 Microcystis sp. LEGE 08355
TTTATACACACCGAAACGGCGTTTGAATTGTTCATCTGATAAGTTTTGATAATCCATAATTTTGCTAATAAACATAGCAAAATTATAGATGATTTCCTGACCTAAGATCACATTTTATTCTTTTTTCAACTTCAATCTAAAAATCGAGAAAAAAGCAAAGCCTTCCATTATACCATAAAAAAATTATGCAAGAGGTCTAATCCTCAGCTAAAAAAAACTTATTCACAGGTATTAACTCTAGCGAATAGATAATTAGGGATGGAAGATTACCAATCAGCTTTTTTACAACGTCATCAAGATACAGAAATACTTTGTAAATCTAATAGGAAAATAGCTGCTATGCACTTTGGAGGTATTACGATCAAATGTTTTCTGAAATCTATGATCTTAGCTTCGGTATCCAGTCAAGAATGGAAAACTGATTCCAATAACCCCGGACATACTATAACTAATCCGGGTCACAGTTTGACAACTGCTTTAAAACGTCATAATCGTCTCTATTCGAGAGTTCAAAATTTTCCAGAGGTGAGAAAATGGATTAATATAGTAGAAAAACCTAGTCAAAATTTTATAACTATGGGTTATTCCAGCAGTGAACCAAATGTGGTTATCAGCGTATAAAAGTCTGAAAAGTTGGCTTCATAAACAAGCTACTCAACTTTGAGGAGATAGTTATGTCAGAAACTTGGTTAAGATCACTGAAACAAAATTGATGATTTTAATTGGCTTAGTAAATTAAATCTAATTAACCCTTTTCAACGGTAAAAAAATATCCATCCTGATATACTTGAGCGCAAGTCCATTTCCCGGAGCCAAAATAAAGCGATCGCTTTTCTGATCGGGTGCATTAACAAAGTATAGTGGGTCTGACAGCATTTCTCCTAATTTAGACTGCCTATCGGAAATTTTAGTACAAATGCTCGGACTGGCAACTCCAGCACTCCAGTACAATCTTAACGAGTAATCTGGATAGCCAGCAGTCCATCACGGTCATTTCCTTGTCACCCCGTCAGAGTTAAGAGCAAAGCACGGACAGAAGCGAAGTTTGACCCGACGATTAGCTAATGGTATCGATAAACATCTTCAATGTTGCTTTTGAGAAGGAGACGGGTTGCTAAAGCCTCTATAATAAGTACCCATAGAGATGCCGACAACTTCCCCTGTCGATAGCGAATAAGGAGAAAAAAAACCCAGTGTTTGTCCTCAAAGGTTACGAGTATTTTCTAGGATTTCTGCTCGCTTGCAGTTTAGTACCAATCCTATCCCTAACGGCCTCCAAAGTCCTGCGGCCTAGTGGTGGCGGTCCGGAAAGACGCACCACCTATGAATCGGGGATGGAACCGATCGGCGGTGCTTGGATTCAGTTTAACATTCGTTATTATATGTTTGCCCTCGTTTTCGTGGTTTTTGACGTGGAAACCGTCTTTCTCTACCCTTGGGCAGTAGCTTTCAATCAATTGGGCCTATTAGCTTTTGTAGAAGCATTGATCTTTATTGCTATCCTTGTGGTTGCTCTCGTCTATGCTTGGCGGAAAGGAGCCTTAGAATGGTCATAACGGCCATAATTTTCCTTATTTTTGACTTTTCATGAGAGGATAACCGGATGAGTCCCAACCCTACCAGCGAATTTAAGCAAATTATCGAACAACAAAGCGAAAAAATCCTCAATCCCATCGAACGCACCAAAGTTACCCAGGATTTATCGGAAAATGTCATCCTTACCACTGTTGATGACCTGTATAACTGGGCGCGTTTGTCAAGTCTTTGGCCGATGCTATACGGTACAGCTTGCTGTTTTATCGAGTTCGCGGCCTTGATTGGTTCCCGTTTTGATTTTGATCGCTTTGGTTTAGTTCCCCGTTCTAGTCCCCGGCAAGCCGATTTAATCATCACTGCTGGTACAATCACCATGAAAATGGCCCCCGCTTTGGTGCGTCTGTATGAAGAAATGCCAGAACCTAAATATGTGATCGCCATGGGTGCCTGTACGATTACGGGGGGAATGTTCAGCAGTGACTCCACCACCGCAGTTAGAGGGGTAGATAAACTTATCCCCGTGGATGTCTATATACCCGGTTGTCCCCCCCGTCCGGAAGCGATTATCGACGCGATTATTAAACTGCGGAAAAAAGTCGCTAACGAATCTATTCAAGAACGCGGGACTGTCCTCCAGCAAACCAATCGTTATTACAGCACCACCCACAAAATGCAGCCCACGGAACCGATTCTTACGGGTAAATATCTGCAATCGGCCACCCGTCAAGCACCCCCGAAAGAGTTACTAGAAGCCACTGGTATGCCTGTTCCCCCCGCTCTTTTGACCACGAAACAAAAGGAAGAAATCTAAATGACTGAAGAAACGACAGCTATTGTGCAAGCTGGCCCCACTTCGATTTGGTTAAGCGAAAATGGTTTTGAGCATCAAGCTTTAGAAGCTGACCATAGTGGTGTGGAATTGATTAAAGTAGAACCAGACTTTTTAATTCCTCTGGCCACTGCTTTATACGCTTATGGTTTTAATTATCTCCAATGTCAGGGTGCTTACGATTTGGGACCAGGGAAAGAATTGGTTAGTTTCTATCATCTGGTCAAAGTAACCGATAATGTCGATAGTCCCGTGGAAGTGCGCTTAAAAGTCTTTCTTCCTCGAGATAATCCCCAGGTTGCTTCGGTTTACTGGATTTGGAAAGCGGCTGACTGGCAAGAACGAGAAAGTTATGATATGTTCGGCATTATTTATGAAGGACATCCCCACCTGAAACGGATTTTAATGCCGGAAGATTGGGTCGGTTGGCCTCTACGCAAAGACTACGTTTCTCCCGAATTCTACGAACTACAGGACGCTTACTAAGTCGAAAAACTAATCACTAAGTAGGGAGGCAAAATTATTTGTAGGATGGGTTAGCGGTAGCGTAACCCATGCAGGCGTTGGGTTTCATGCTTCAACCGTTCGGCAAAAGCTCACGGCCGAAGCCCAACCTACGTTCATCTTATATTTAATTCCACCCACCTACTTAAATCTACATTTCGTAGCCAAACTTATTGGCATCCACTTCTTGTAAATTAATATCGATTAAACCGTATTCTGACCAGCGTTGGGAAACCTTGACCGCCATGGCCGGATCCGACTCCAAAGGTTCCCCCCATTCGTGGTCAGTTTCGGGATACATTTTTGTCGTGGCATCAATTCCCATTCTCCCCCCCAAACCGACCTTTTCGCTGGCAAAATCGAGGCTATCAAAGGGGGTTTCCGGGAGAATAAACACATCGCGAACTGGATCCACTTTAGAACTAATTGCCCAAACCACTTGCCGGGGGTCGCGAATATTAATCTCCTTATCGACGACGATGACAAATTTAGTATAGGTGAACTGGGGTAAGGCACTCCAAAAAGCTAAGGCCGCTCGCCGCGCTTGTCCGGGATAGGCTTTATCAATGGAGATAATCGCCGCTTTATAGCTTAAAGCTTCCATCGGTAGGAAAAAATCCCTGATTTCTGACACCTGTTGCCGTAAAATCGGTGTATAAATACGATTAAGAGCGATCGCCATCATCGCTTCTTCCTTGGGAGGACGACCGCTAAAAGTGGTTAAATAAATGGGGTCGCGACGATGGGTCATGCAGTGGAAATGAATCAGGGGTGAATCTTCCACACCGCCATAGTAACCCATGTGATCACCAAAGGGTCCATCTGGCAATACCTCTCCGGGGGTAATTGTTCCTTCCAGGACGATTTCTGAGTCGGCCGGCACTTCCAAATTGAGGGTTTTACACTTGGCTAACTGTACCCCAGAACCGCCGTACAATCCCGCAAACAGCCATTCTGAGAGATCTACGGGGATAGGAGTGGCGGCGGCCATGATAATTAAAGGATCGACCCCTAAAGCAATGGCTATTTCCAATTTTTTGCCCATCTGTGCCGCTTTTCGCAGGTGACGCGCCCCACCGCGCACGGATAACCAGTGGACGGTCATGGTATTGTGAGACTGTAGCTGTAAGCGATAGACACCGACGTTAGGGGTTCCCGTTTCGCAATCTTTAGTAATTACTAGCCCTAGGGTGATAATCTGGCCTGCATCGCCCGGATAGGGGCGAATCATCGGAATTTTCTTTAAATCTACTTCATCCCCTTCTAAAATCACCTGTTGACAGGCAGGAAAAAAGTTACGGTTGGGTTTGGCTTTCAGGACATCAAATAAAACTTTACCAAAATCGATCGCTTGGGAGAGTTTTTTCGGCGGTTTCGGTTGTTGTAAAAGGGCGAGTTTTTTGCCTAAATCTTCCAATTCTTCGGGTTTATTCAGGTTCATCGCCCAACAGATGCGTTCTACCGTTCCCATCAGGTTAATAGCGACGGGAAACTCGGCCCCTTGCACGTTTTCAAACAGTAGGGCCGGTCCCCCCACCTGTAGCATCCGATTAGCGATCTCGGCAATTTCTAAATCGGCAGAGACCGATGCACTAATGCGGCGTAATTGGCCACGATCTTCTAAAAGCTTAATAAATCCTCGTAAGTCTCTAGCCATGATGAAGAAATGTAAGTAA
>NZ_JADEXI010000382.1:0-4541 GCF_015207185.1 Microcystis sp. LEGE 08355
GTAGTCTGTCCGAGGGCTTGAATTTCTGTCCGCCCGACAGTATTTGCCCGTGCGAGAATGTTTATAGCGGCGTTTTCGTCTCTATCCAAGACACACCCACAAGAACAAACATGAGTTCTTACAGATAATGTTTTCTTGACGATATTACCACAACTAGAACATTGTTGGCTAGTGTATTGTGGGTTCACCGCTACCACAAACTTCCCTTGTATTTTCCCAAAGTAGTCTAACCAATCGGTGAACATTGACCAACTCGCATCTGAAATAGATTTAGCAAGCTTGGGATTTTTCACCATATTGGACACCTTCAAGTCCTCATAGACTACCAAATCGTTAGATTGGATTAACGCTTTTGCTGTCTTGACGGCAAAATCTTTACGCTGTCTAGAAACTTTTAGATGAAGGCGAGCTACTTTAGATTTCTGTTTTAATCTTTTTTGGCTTCCCTTTTTCTTCTTTGAGAGTTTACGTTGAGCCTTTTTTAGTCTTTTTTACGACTTACGAAGAAACCGTGGGTTATCAATTTTATCCCCATTAGAGTCGGTTAAGAAATGGTTTAAACCTAAATCAATCCCTACTTCTTTTCCTGTAGAGTCAAAGGTTTCTACTCTCTCAATGTCTAAGACAAATTGACAATAAAAGCCATCGGCTCGTTTAATAAGCCTGACTCTTTTGATAGTAGATTTATCGAGAATCTCACGGTTAAAAGTGCCGATTAACTTTAATTTCCCTATCCCTGTTTTATCCGTGATGTGGATAAACTTTTTGTCTTCTGTTAGTTTACAACCAGAAGTTTTGTACTCTACAGAACTTGAAAACTTTTTGAATTTAGGATAGCCTTTTTTAGCTAAACCCCTTTGACAATTGTTGTAAAAACGGGATATAGAAAACCAAGCTCTTTCGGCACTTGCTTGACGAGCCATAGAGTTGAGTTTACCGACAAAAGGAAATTCAGGACTATTATAAATTCGGTAGTTAATTTACACAAAGTAGCATAGTTGATTTTGTCTTCTTTAGTAGCGTCCATCCAAAATCTTAGACACTTATTTCTAATAAACTGTCCCACCCTTATAGCCTCTTGAATAGCTATTTCTTGGTGTGAATTGGTTTTTAACTTAAACTCTATGACTCGCATCGATTCGACCTCTCAATGTGTTATATTATGAGTATAGTAATCCATTGTAAAAAGGGCTCTTCGGGACTTGTTATGGTTCGATAGGGGGGCATAAATAGACTAAATCCTTATCTGGCAAGAGACTTAATTGATTAGTTCGCTCTAGATCAAAAATAATTGACAAAAATTGCTAAATGCCTTTCTCTATAAGGGTTCCATCTCTTATAACCTCCGTCCATTGCATAACACAAACCGAAGAGCCATATTATTATTGAAAGGTTCTAGATGATAGCCATGAAAATCTTTTCTTTTGGCGTAGGGCCATAAAGCTAGTCTTAACTCGAAAGGATTATCTAGGGGAGCGATAGGAACTTCCACTAAATCTTGGTATTTATCTTGTCTTTTTCTAGAGATATTTAACCGATTGATAGCGGGTAGCTCTGGCCAGGGAGCTTTAATTCTTTCCTCATCGAGATAATCAATTCCCCCCTTATGGAGACGTAAGAGCCAACTTTGGGGAAAATTATCAAAGTAATCTTTCGCTAAGGCAACCACTTGGGGATGCAAGAAATCATCATCATCGAGAGCCAACACATATTGACCAGAAGCATTGAGAAGACCGACGGCTCTCTGGGCTGTTTCTCCCTGATAAAGACTATGAAAAATTTTGACTCTGGGGTCTTCTACGCAAGGGGTAACTGCCCCGGGAGGATAAACCCAAATAAATTCTACTTCCCCTTGAATTGCCAGAAGTTGTTGCAACCAATATTCGGAAAATTTGCCCAGAGTTGGAGTAACGATTGATAGAATTGGTGAGTTGATCATGATTAGCTGACTATCCCTCTTTTCCTAGTCGATAAAGTACATATTTTTGGGGAACTTCCCTGAGATTGGTAATCACCAGATTCCACATATATCCATACGGGAGCATTTCACCTTTGTAGTTCCTAAATTAGGTTTTATGTCAAGCTATTTTGAAAGCCTTGCTAGAAGCCAGTTTTAGCGACAGGTATAATTACTCGCTTGCATAAATGAGATGCTCCCTATCCATAAATAAACTAACGATATATTTGCAGGTTGCCTGTACCATTTGAGGGAGCCAGACTTTTTTATCAAAATTTTTAGGATGAGGGCTGTGATGATCTTTTCTTTCGCGCACAAAGCACATCAAATCTAACTTTCTCTTGTCAAAAGGAACGATGGGAATTTCCTTTAAGTAGCCACTTTGAGCGTGGATATCCTGATTTTTGGAGCTTTTATCCCACACTGGCAGTTCTTCTATCCGGGGCAGCGGTTGCCAGGGAGCGGTCAGTTCTTTTGTTTCCCCATACTGAAATCGCTTAGTACAGAGTCTCATCACCCAGATATCTGGAAATCGCTGGAAATACTGTAGAACCATGGTCAAGATATCGGGATGAAGCAACTCATCACAATTAATGGTTAGTGTGTAAGGTGCTGTCGCATTCATTAACCCACTAATTCTTTGAATAATTTCTCCCCGCAAGGGACTGACTATTTGCTGTACCCTGGGGTCGGACGTGGGATACTTAGGTGCTCCTGGTGGATGAACCAAGATAAATTCTACTTCTCCCTTGACCTCGGTCAGCGCATTAAACCAGTGGTCAGCGAATCCTTCTCGGGTCGGAATAACAATTGATAGGCTTGGTGTTGACACCTTGTCCATAATAAAAAATTTTTTCCTCTATTTTTTGATGCCATTGTATCATAGTTCTCCAGCAACAAGGAAAATTTCTGGAAGATCAGAAGGCTGAGAGGTCAAGAGTGGGAATTCAAGAGAAATAAAATCGATATTCAACTTGTTTACCATCCTAAAAACTGATTTCTAGGTTTTTTTATGCTTGAAAAATTAATTATGCCTCAAATCCGAGATAGTGGTAGTCTGAGAAGCTTATATAGGGTTTGCTGAAAAAGTTTTTCGTGGGGGCAGACTTCGGCAGTGAGAATTCGGACGTTCGGCGAGCTCAGTCGGGCCGCGTGAGCTTTTTTCGAACGCTCAGCCGAACGGGTGTGGGGTGTAGGGTTTTAGCGATTTTCATCTGGTCAATTACCTAATTTTCAGGGAAAAAGTATCTGAATTTTCCCGCCGATCATTCCCAGATCTGGTACTTTTTGATTTCCAAAAAGTCTAAAAGTTTTAACCAACAAGGTTTTTAAATTTATTCACCAAACCCTAGATAGAACCTATCTAAAAATTAGAGATGATCATGATGGCAAAAAACGGCGATTTAGCTTAATTGAGGGCAATTACTGAAAAAATGATGATAATCAACTTGAATTCTCAAAAACGGATTTAAAATTGATTCATAATTTCCATATAAATATGTTCTAACTGTACCGTCTGACGGGCGATAGAATCAATATTAATGCCATCGAATGCCTGGATAATTTCGCTTAATTCTAGATGTTCATGTAACCAAAAAGCTAAATCTTTGCCGTAAAATTTGGGAGTAAATCCTAACTGTTTCCCTCGATTTATGGCTGCTTCCTGATCCTGGGTATCCATGATAATAATTTCTTTAGCGGGAATGTGCTGACGCAGCTGATTTAAATTACCTTCGGCAATAATACGACCTTGTTTTAAAATTCCGATACGTTGACAGAGACGCTGTGCTTCATCGAGGAGATGGGTAGTTAATAAAATTGTCATTCCCTGTCGCCGTAATTCTCCGATTAAATCCCAAATTTCATAGCGAGATTCGATGTCTAAACCAGTAGTTGGTTCATCAAGAATTAATAATTTTGGCTGATGAACAATAGCCACAGCAATATTCATCCGGCGCTGCATTCCACCGCTTAAAGTTTCCACCGGACTACGGGCGCGATCAAGCAAATTTACTGCCGATAAACTGGCTTTAATCCGATGACGACGCTGGGGGCGATCAAGTCCATAAATCTGAGCAAAAAAGTTGAGATTTTCCTCACAAGTAAGGGATTTGTACAATAAATTTTCTTGCGGGGCAACCCCAATTAATTCTTTAGTAACTCTGGAAATTGGCAAATAATTAAAGGTAATTTCTCCCGATGAGGGTTTTAATAAATTACAAATTAAGTTAATAGTGGTGGTTTTTCCCGCACCATTGGGACCGAGTAAACCGTAAATTTCCCCCGCTTCAATATGAAAGTTTAATTGATCTAATACTAAGCGTCTTCCGTAATTTTTTTTGACATTACTAATAGTCAGCATTTTTAATAAAGTAACAAGGATAGTCAGGAGGAAGCAGGCAGGATTAGGGAGTGGAAGATATAGGAAGACAAATCAGTAAATACTCTTGCCTTTTCTAACTGATAACTGATAACTGATAACTGATAACTGATAACTGATAACTGATAACTGATAACTGATAACTGATAACTGATAACTGATAACTGATAACTGATAACTGATAACTGATAACTGATAACTGAT
>NZ_JADEXI010000383.1:0-4534 GCF_015207185.1 Microcystis sp. LEGE 08355
CTAAAAGTCCTGTCCAACAAGGTTTTTAGATTTATTCAGCAAGTCCTAGCTAATTGGGGAATACGTCCTTTTAATCCCGTCATTAATTGCAGGGCAAACAATTTCAACGGGGGGAAACCGCGCATAATTGCCAATCCGAGACGACGGATGACAACGATGGGCGGCCAGTTATTGGAGAACAGGCGATCTAGAAAATCTGTGAAGCCTAAAATCGCTAAATTCTCGGATCTACGCCATTTTTCGTAGGATTTTAGGGTAGAAAGCGCTCCGATATCCCCTTGCTTTTCCACTGCTTCCTTTAATACCTGCGCTAAAGCGGCCGCGTCGCGAATGCCTAAATTTAAACCTTGACCACCGACGGGATGACAACAGTGAGCGGCATCACCAATTAAAGCCAGTCGGGGTTTAACATAGGTATCACTCTGCATTAACTGTACGGGAAAGAGAGCGCGGGGGCTAACTAATGCTATTTTTCCCAGTAATCCCCCCGTATATGCTTCTAATTTCTTGATAAATTCCGCTTCGGGCATTTCTTGCAGTTTTTTCGCCTCTTCATGGGGATTTGTCCAAACGATCTGACAGCGATTACCCTGGAGCGGTAAAATGCCCATCGGACCGGTGGGCCAAAATCTTTCAAAGGCGGTATCGTTGCGATCGAGTTGATGTTTAATGGTGAAAGCGACACAGGATTGCCAATATTTCCAACCTTTGGTTTTAATTTGCGCCCCTTGCCGGATAGCGGATTTGGCTCCATCAGCCCCGATAACTAATTTTGTGGTGATTTTTCGGGTTTGACCGGCTTCTTCCAGGGTGACAGTGGCTGTTTCTGCTCCGTACTCCACTTCTAACACTTTAGCAGGGGATAACCAGTCAATGCGATCGCAATCTTGGCTGGCCTTGTGCAGGGCCGTTAGAATCACTTGATGTTCGCCCACATAGCCCAAATAATCGGTTTTTAGCTCATCGACCACAAAGGGGACAAAAATCGGAAAATCGGCATCAGAAAGGCGAATATGACGAAATTTACCGATACTGGGCGAGATTTTATCCCAGATACCCAAGCCTGTAAAAATCCGGCTGGACATCAACGAGAGGGCATAAGCTTGACGACGGGAGGCGGCCACCTCTAGGGGGCGTTCCTCGATCATAGCGATATTTAATCCTGTATTTTTTAAGGCCACCGCTAGGGTGGTCCCGACTATACCGCCCCCGACAATGATTAAATCGTAGCTGTCCCGTCTTAACATATAAATATTTTTCTCAAAGATCATCAGTGACTACACTGATCTATTCTGACACGATTTTCGGGGTTGCTGTCGGGTTTGATTGTCTTCACCCCACCTAGCCATTGATAGACTTTCAAGGGTTTTGTCCCGTTGCCGAGAGTTTCGGGTTATCGCTCTTCCTGGACTTCTGGAAGGGCGATAACAAGCTGCTGCCCTGTTAGCTGATGCTCCTGCTGCGCCAGTCTTCCTCGATACCCCGACGGCCAAGGCAGCGGCGCTGGCACTTGCCCGCCGTTGGGGATATGTTTGGGGCAGCAACCCGGGAACTTGGCCAAAGACATAACCCGCAAGATCAAGTTTTTTTAACTCTGATCAGATGCGAATGCGTCAAGGCTTTTTTGAGTCCAATTGTCCAGAGCAGTATTGATAGAGTTAAGAACTCCCATTGTTTCGAGCATATTCCCCTTCAACTTTTCTTGAAGTTCGCTAAAAATACTGGTTTGGACATTGAATAGATCATCTACTTTTTGAGCGCTCTTTAATATCTCTAGATACTTGGCTGTAGTTTCTAGATACAGGCGCATCAATTCTGCTTGCTTTAGTCCAAGACTGGTCATCGAACTGACATAAATTTCACCCAAGTCCTTAAAAGACTCAGAGGTTGCCTGTAAATTCACCAGCTTCAGTTGGCTTTGAAATAGTTCATTAATACTATCGGTATAAACTTCCCCCAATTCTTTGGTCAAGCTTAGATAACCCTTGCTTAGTTCAGCGAAAGCACTGGGGTTAACAAAACTTGTTAACATGGCATCGATCGCGTTCACATTAGTGGCCGTAATATTCTTGAAGGACTCTATTGCCAACTTGTTCGAGTCAATCCACTGTTTAACTAGCTCGTTTTGCATGGTAGTTTCCTCGTAAACTGCTTAATGTATTTCTCTGTCTGTGCCAGCAAAAAGATTAAATTATTGAGGGTGCGGTTCGGCCAACCGTTCTAACATAGCGACAATTGCCCTCATCTGGGGAGACTCTCTAGTATAAAAGACGGGATTATCTGCATCTGCACTGGAATATCCCCAAAAATCCCAGCATCCCTGGGGATTGTAAGGGATTAATGCTGACGGTTCAACCTGGGGATATAAGACAATTATCCTGTTGGTATCAGCTATTTCATTGTAACCGGTTTTAGTGTAGTAAGTATCATCAATTTCCGTTGCCCCCTGTTTGCAACCATGAATAGCTACATGAACTTTGCAGCTTTCTTTTTTACAGGCTTCAGGTACATAAACATAAGCCTCCCGACTCATACTCGTCTTTTTACCGTCAATAAACTCGCTCTGGTCAAACCGAATAATCTGGCCACTTAATCTATTAGAGTCAACCGGTGGATTTAACTTGCCATAAATATGCCCTAAAATCCGATGGGATTGCATGAAATCGCAGTCGTTTATAAAGGGTGACTTAGTATCTGAACATGACACCCTAGACTCCTCGACAATTATGGCATGACCGGCATTGATATTCTTGTCGTATTTAATATTCTCTGAGGGCAAGCCGGCAGCTTGATAAAAATCTTCTACTTTGTCAACGACGACAGTTGTAACTACGCGATCACTTGAACCACTGAATAGATAGACTCGATCATCTTTTAAATTGTTGAGATCGGCAATTTTGTTAGCCTTGGCCAGTTCTTGAGCTTTTTTAAATAATCTTTTCCCATCCGGTCCTACTGACTCAGTCAGAGGATTCATGCAAGTTGATGTCGCTTGCTCGAAAAATTGCTCTGGATCCGTCTCGTAAGAACCTACACAAAAAAAAGGACCGCCAGCAATTATACCTGCTCCCACCAGCCTATCTGAGTAGGCCACATGGAATTGGGCCGTCATGAAGGCCCCTGATGAAAGACCGGAAACAGATGTTTGGCTTAAATCTGCCTGATAACCGGATAGCTTGGCTGCTTCCTCGGCCAAGACCGCCCCATGGAAGATAAAAATACTAAAAATCAAAACAGCCAGTAGTTTTAATCCTGCCTTAATCATAAGACCTCTTGCAAAAATCGGAACCTATGATATTAAGATAAAGTAAAACAGATCGAAATTTAAAAACCCGCTCCCCACTTCCCACTTTGCCGTACTTTTTCCACAGGATTTGGTATAACATATCTGGCCAATCTCTGGCAAGAGTGCCTCTCTTAACTAGGAAATCACCATGGAACTTTATCAACGAATAGCCGATTTTTATGACTCCTCTAGTGGACTATGGGAAAGGATTTGGGGCGAACATATGCACCATGGTTACTACGGTCGCGGCGGCAAGATTAAACTCGATCGCCGTCAGGCACAAATTGATTTAATAGAAGAATTATTAACTTGGGGTGGTGTCACCGGCGCTAATCAGATTCTCGATGTGGGTTGTGGTATTGGTGGCAGTAGTCTTTATCTGGCCGAAAAATTTCACAGCCAAGGGGTGGGGATTACCCTTTCCCCGGTACAAGCCGCTAGAGCCAGCCAAAGAGCGCAAGAGTTCAATTTAGAGGAACAAGTCAGTTTTTGTGTGGCTGATGCCCTAAAAACCCCCTTTCCTGAGAATAATTTTGATCTGGTCTGGTCTTTGGAGAGTGGCGAACATATGCCCGATAAAAGGCAATTTCTGCGGGAATGTTATCGGGTTTTGCAGCCTGGGGGGACTTTTTTGATGGCTACTTGGTGTCATCGTCCCACCACTTCCCTGGCCGGTAATTTAACGGAAGGAGAGATTAAACTATTAAACGAGATTTATCAGGTTTATTGTCTGCCCTATGTGATTTCTTTGCCAGAATACGCCGATATTGCCCGTGAAGTTGGCTTTCAAGACCTAAAAACCGATGATTGGTCCCTATCGGTGGCTGCTTTTTGGGATGTGGTGATTGATTCAGCCCTAACCACAGATGCGATCGCAGGTTTGTTAGCAAGCGGTTATACTACTATCCAAGGGACCTTATCTTTAGGGTTAATGCGGCGCGGTTACGAGTCGGGTTTAATTCGTTTTGGTTTACTGCAAGGGAAAAAATAATCAGCTTGGCGATGATTACAGTGCAGCGATTGATAATTAGGCGTTGTCAGATCAGAATAGGAAAGATGCAATGCAATCCTTGCTACCCTTCGACCCCTTCAACTCCTTCGACTTGGCTCAGGGCAAGTTGGGGACTTCCAGAGAATAAAATACCCAACAAAAAAATAGAAAAGTGTTTTTTTGAAAAAGTAATTATTTTTGTCTAGGAAAACAAAGAGTCTCCCATTACAACCTATTTTTCCGAAAAAATAGGCAGC
>NZ_JADEXI010000384.1:0-4500 GCF_015207185.1 Microcystis sp. LEGE 08355
ATATTGAGATAATAAGGCTCTATTTTCCCTTTGATCGAGGAAAAATCCCGTTTTTTGTCCCTTTTCCCAATCAATAATAAAGCGATGGCCGGATTCTAACACCTCATCGCCGGTTTTTTGACCAAATAAGTATTTATTCTCGGAGATATGGGCGCTTTTCGCCAAAACTGCGGCACTTTTATCGTAAACTGCCCGTAAATTATCAGCGTAGATAGTTTTCAGGCAATCGACAATCAGATCGAGACGTTGGTATAAAGCTAGGGAATAAGCTTGAATAACCGCCGTGCCATTGTACCAATCGACGATTAAACTGGGTAAACCGTCCCCTTCAGCGTTAATTAAACGATAACAGTTAGTTTTTGGGTTATCCACTAAACCGATTTGTTGCCGCAGCTGATAGGCATTCTGGAATTTTTCGAGAAATAATTGAGCAATATCGCTGACTTTTGGGAAAGAAAGAATTTTAACGGCAATATTGCTAGGATTATACAGTCCAGTGGCTAGATATTCGCCTCGATCGCTATAAACCTCCACGATAGCACCCTCTTTGACTTCCCCCTCCATCTCTTTAATCGCCCCGGAAAATATCCAAGGATGGAATCGTTTAACAGCATCAATTTTATGGTTTCTCAGGATAATTTTCGCTAAATCTGGCATGGATAAAGAATCAGGGTTGATAGCTGACGGCTACTAGATAATTCTATTATCCCCTGCCAGCAGCACAAAACGATGGTTTGTTATCCCTCGATCGAGTGGCATCAAAGCAAGTCCTAACAATCGAGGGATAATCAGAGGGAATTCTCGCCTATAATAAGTTAGATTTTAGCGATAGTCCCTCGACAAATGCCAAGAAAAAGTGATGCTGCCGGTGGTTTAAGTTTATGGTTCCAACGTTTGGGGGCTGCCGGTTTATTAGCGGGACAAACTTTTTTACATATTCTTAATGGCAAAATCCACCGGCGTAATACTCTGGAACAAATGAGTATTGTTGGACCAGAATCCTTGACAATTGCCCTAATTACTGCTGCTTTTGTGGGTATGGTTTTCACTATTCAGGTAGCCAGAGAATTTATTTTTTTTGGGGCGGGTAGTTTTGTTGGGGGAGTCCTTTCCTTGGCTTTAACCAGGGAATTAGCCCCAGTTTTAACCGCGGTGGTGGTGGCGGGGAGAGTTGGCTCGGCTTTTGCCGCCGAAATTGGTACAATGCGAGTAACAGAACAAATTGACGCTTTATATATTTTAAAAACCGATCCGATCGATTATTTGGTCATTCCCCGGGTGATTGCCTGTAGTTTAATGTTACCCCTGCTCACTATTATCTCTTTAGTCACGGGATTACTCGGTGGTTTATTGATTTCTGATAGTCTTTACGGTATTTCCTATTCCCTATTCTTACAATCAGCCCAAAATTTTCTGGAAACATGGGATTTAATTAGTTCTATGTTCAAGTCCCTTATTTTTGGGATTTTAATTGCTATTATCGGTTGTAGTTGGGGTTTAACCACCACCGGCGGTGCTAAAGGAGTTGGTCAATCTACTACCACGGCTGTGGTAACTTCTTTATTAGCGATTTTTGTGGCTAATTTTTTCCTCTCTTGGCTGATGTTTCAAGGGACCGGTAATGTGGAAATCGGCTAAGACAGTTATCAGTTATCAGTAATCAGTTATCAGTGCCAAGAAAACGGCAATTTTCTACTTAATACCGCTCACTAAGTAGGGAGGCACAATTATTTGTAGGATGGGTTAGCGGTAGCGTAACCCATGCGGGAGTTGGGTTTCATGCTTCAACCCAACCTACGTTCATCTTATATTTAATTCCACCCACCTACTTAAAAACTCAAATCTGATCACCGATTACTGATAATTGTCTATTCTCAAGATTAGGATTTGTTGAAGGGATTGAGAGTAAGACAAGTTTTAATTAATTCCTCCACTCCCAGAACTGGATAAATAGGGACTCCTAACTGATTAATAACAGTTTCTAGGGTGAGATCATCTAAAAATACCGATTCCCCATGCTTGAGCATGAGGGAGGGTAATAAAACCCCATCCCCAAGATTTTTACCTTGTAATCCTTTGAGAATATCTTGCCCGGTTAATAAACCCGTAACCGTGATTTCCTGACCCCAATAATCACTATTTAAAGCCACTAATTCCACGGTTAAACCCCGCAGATTATTTAACTGTTTAACTAGGGGTTGAAAAGCTTGTTCTACCGCATTTCCCACTACCCATATCAATCGTCTAGATGGAGTAATTTGAGCGGGTAATAACTTCTTGGCTGTCTTCTGGAAATCCCTAATAAATTGACGAATCGAGCCAACTCCGTTACCGATTTGGGGATAGTCTTCGTAGTGAGATTGAGGTGGTAAATCGACTCGGGCAATTAAAAACCATTCATCGGCTAACCACACCACATTACTGCCAAATTCTTGACGAAATTGTTTCTGTAAAGTTTGGACTTGTTCAATCACTTCTCGCGCTTTTTCTTGGCTAACGGGAATTAATTCATCTTCTTGGGGACGAAAGCGGGTTAATCCCACGGGAACTACGGCAATCGACTCCACACAGGGAATATCTCCCCGATGAAAAGAAACCAGATCTAACAGGGTTCTTTCGAGATGAATTCCATCATTAATATTGGGACAAACTACCACTTGGGCATGAATTTGTAATTGTCTGGCTTGTAGCCATTTTAAATGGTCTAAAATTTGACCAGCGCGGGGATTTTTTAAGAGACGAATTCTCAGATCGGGTTCCGTGGCATGAACGGACACAAAAAGCGGTGATATGTGCATCTTTTCGATCCGCTGCCATTCTTTTGAGGTGAGATTAGTTAAGGTTAAATAACTGCCATAGAGAAAACTTAAGCGATAGTCATCATCTTTATAGTATAAAGTTTCTCTTTTGCCCTCTGGTTGTTGATCGATAAAGCAAAAAGGACATTTATTATTACACTGAATTAAGCCATCAAAAAGGGCATTTTCAAACTCTAAACCTAAGTCTTCATGATAATCTTTTTCGATTTTTACTTGATGAGTTTTGCCCTGACTATCAAGCACTTCTAGGGTTAAAAATTCATCGGCACATAAAAATTGATAATCGATTAAGTCCCGGGGACGATTACCATTGATAGAGAGGAGCGCATCCCCGATTTCAAAACCCACCTCGGCGGCGATCGAATCTGGGATGACACCAGTAATTTTAGCTGGACGAATAGTTAATTCACTCATATTTTTAGGTCGCCATCCAATTATTTAACTGCATTTCCCAGAGAGTCTTTGGGGAGCATCTCACTTTTGTCAACCGTTCTTCTATCTTATCAAATCTCTTATCTACCTGATCAAATCTCTCATCGATCCGTTTTTCCAGAGAGTCAATTTTCCCCTCAATCCTTGTCAGAACTGCTTCTAGGGAATAAGTGACGGTTTCGTTAGCCATTTTCTCTCTCCTTTATCTCTTCTGGATTCACCATCGTGATCTCAATATCAGTATCGCTGATTTTTGCCTCCAAGTTTCAATCCCTATTAGGGGTTAAGATTAATTGGAACTACCTTTTCTTGGAATCACTTGTATTTTTTGCATGACTTTTATTTAAATAAAGTTAAAAATATTATAACACCAACAACAAAGTAAGCAATTAATACTAAAATACTAAGATTGGTTTAATAATCTTAATAGTTATAACGTACATAATTTAAAAATGTTATAAAAATTTTTCAGTAAAAATACAATAAGGCGTTGTGGAATATTTGTATTAGTTTTGAAGTTGTATATGATTAAAGCTTTGTCCACATTTTTGTTGGTTGCCATGCAGTAAGCAGTAATAGCTAGTCCAGTTAATACTCTCACTGGATCTATGACAATATTTAAACAAGTAATGCCAATTAATAATCAATGGCAAGTCGGTAGTCCGTGTATAGCAACTGGCGGATTTACGGATATATACAAAAATGGGACAATTGTTTTAAGAAATACTGATAATCAAATAGTGGCAGTCAGCGAATTAGAAGAAGGCAGATTAGGAATAATTTTGTCTTATTGGGTTTGTACTTTTGATTTCTCTTTAGCTACAGAAGACTTGAGAGATTTTCAGGGTTGCCGATTTTTACTTGATGGCTACCGGCAAAAGATAGCCACCAGCAATTGTATCAATTTGTCAAAGTTTGAACCTTTCCTATTCCCTTTGAGTTGCTTGTCTAACCTGTTCGATCTCTAATTCTAAAGCTTGTGCTATCTGTTCAAAGTTTAATCCTAATGCCAATAAACGAGGAATAGAGGCTAATTTTGCCGCTAATTCGCCTTCCTCTCTACCTTCCTCTCTGCCTTTCTCTCTACCTTCCTCTCTACCTTCCTCTCTACCTTCCTCTCTGCCTTCCTCTAAAGCTTCCTGATACACTTTAGTTTGTTTTAAATCACTTAAACTAAACATCGCTTCTATCTCCTTTCTACTGACTTCGGGTAACTTATAAACCAAGATTGTCTCTATCAATTCTAAAA
>NZ_JADEXI010000385.1:0-4494 GCF_015207185.1 Microcystis sp. LEGE 08355
GGTTGTCGCTGTTCCCAACCTTTCTGGACAATTCAAACCTGCAGCGGTAGGCCGGGTGATGCCAATTATAGCTGTACCACCAGAGAATTTAGCTGTCAGGATGGTCTCGATGGGGCGACGGGTAATAGTGGTCGTAACGGTCGCGGGGGACGTTTAGGACAGTTAACTTTAATTCAAATCGATCGCCCTTTAACTGCCGATCAACCGAGCGCAACTGTTCCCCTGTCGGAGTTAAAAGAACGGGGTTATATTCTCTCTAAAAATAGTTGGGAAACTCGCACCGGGGCAGTGTCTTTATTTTCCCCCGGTTCCCTGATCGATGATCAATATCGGATTTTATTAGATCGATCGGAACGTTCTTTTATTTTAATTTGGAATGCGCCCCAAGAGTTTAACCGGTTTGCTAATCAGCGTTTTACTTTAACCCTCGATGATCAAAAGGAAATGAAGGTAACTGTCCCCAGTGAACTCTGGATCGAGGGAACCACTCAAAAACGCAATAATGTTACGGAATTTGTCGTTTACAATGCTGTTTTTGAACGAGATGTCACCCAATTAGAAGCAAAAGGTATTACAGGAAATGGTACTGATTTAAGGCTTTTTCTCGAAGATAAAGCTTCCCAATCGAATTTAATTGGCACTAAATTTAAACTGCGTTATCGCATCACCCGTTGGCAAGCAGACGACCTGCAAACCAGTCCCAGAACTGATTTTGTCACTCGCTATGAAGGAGATATGCCTGCTAATTTAGTCCGACAGGACGGCAATCAATTTATTCTGGATATCGGTCAATTACCCTTACCTGTGGAATCTTTGCGATCGGGTACTGGGGTAGAAATCGAGTTACTTGCTACTCGTTCTTTTGCTGGTTATTCCAAAGAACAAAAAATCGTCATCCGCGACACGATTAAAGGAGCAAATATCCTGCGGAGGTAAGTTAAAAAAGTCCCCTTCTCCTTTCTCCGGTGCAGTCTTAACCAGTAATTTAGATAGTCAACTTAAGTAGCTGGTTATAATTAAATTAAAAATAGATTTTAGGTTCGATCCCCCCTTAGTCCTAGGGTTGATTCATAGTAGGGTTGATTCATGAATCAACCCTACCCTTAGTCCCCCCTTGATAAGGGTGGTGTCTGATAATTTTTAACGCCTACCTACTTACCAAAAAGCCTTAAAATATGTTGAGAGGAAGACTGGTTATTCTCTGGGGTTCACCAGAGAATGTCCCGATCAGCGAAAAAATCAAGGGAAAGATGGGCAGTATTTTAAGTGTGGCGCCGATGATGGATTATACCGATCGCCATTTTCGCTATTTTTTGCGACAAATTAGCCGTCGTCCCCTTCTCTACACGGAAATGATCACGACGATGGCGATTCAACACGGCGATCGCTATAAGTTGCTGGGGTTCTCCCTAGCAGAAAAACCTCTCGCTTTGCAGTTAGGGGGTGATAATCCCTATCTTTTGGCAGAATGCGCTAAAATAGCCGAAGATATGGGTTATGACGAAGTAAATCTCAATGTGGGTTGTCCTAGTTCTCGGGTAAAAGAGGGCAATTTCGGCGCTTGTTTGATGGCTAACCCGGAATTAGTCGCGAGGGGAATATCGGCAATGAATCAAGCTGTATCGATTCCCGTGACTGTAAAACAGAGAATTGGCATTGATCATCAGGATAGTTACGAAAATATGGCGAATTTTGTCCGTATTGTCGCGGATGCGGGTTGTCAACGTTTTACCATCCATGCGCGTAAAGCTTGGTTACAGGGATTAAGTCCCAAGGAAAATCGCACCGTTCCCCCCCTACGTTACGATGATGTTTATCGCCTAAAAAATCAGTTTCCCCATTTGTTTATTGAAATTAATGGCGGTATCATTAATTTAGAACAGGCTAGACAACATTTACAATTAGTAGATGCAGTTATGATCGGTCGGGCAGCCTACGATAATCCCTATTTATTTGCCACAGTCGATCAAGATTTTTATGGGGAATCGGTTACTCCTCCTACCCGGGAAGAAGTAATCAAAAAAATGCTTCCCTACATCGATGAGTGGGTGAGTAAAGGTTATAAATTACACCAGATCAGCAAACATCTTTTACAGCTTTTTGCCGGTCAGCCCGGAACTAAGGCCTGGAAGCGTTATATTAGTGAAAATAGCCATTTTCCTGGGGCCGATTCTGGGGTAATCTGGCAAGCTTTACAGCAGGTAAATTCCCTAAATGATCTGGCTAATTCCCATTGATTTATTTTCCTCTCTATGATTACCCAATCCTCAATTACTGCCGGGGTAAAAAATTCAGCTATGGCGGATTTTGTTTATCAACCTCCCCGGGCAGCTATCACAGCTAAACGTATTTTAATTAAACCTAATTTAGGTTATCCTGTGCCACCACCGGTAACGGTTAGTCTGCCGGTATTAAGTCAAGTTTTGCGGGGATTGAGAGGGGTAAATCCTGGAGCAGAAATTATCTTGGTAGAGGGAGTATGTTCGGCTATTTCTTTGAGAGAAATTATCGATATTTTGGGAGTAAAATCTATTCTCTATCCTGGAATAACTATTCTTGATGCTGATAGTTTACCCCAGCAAGAATATCCGAATCTTTCCCCTTTTCCTGTCCGTTTTCCCTCGATGTTTGCCCCTAAAATTATCGAAGAAGTGGATTGTCGGATCACGATTGGAACCTTAAAACGCACCCATTTAAAGGATAAACCCCTGATTTCTGCTTCTTTAAAAAATCTCTATGGACTCTTTCCCCGTAGTCATTATAAAGCCCGTAGTCCCAACTCGCGGGGGCAATTACATCGCCCCTCCGTACCGCTAATTTTACAGGATGTTTATTTTTGTATCGGTCATCTTTTTGATGGGGCAGTGGTGGACGCTAATCTCAAATATTTTAGTAGTAATTGGCGACCGGATCGAGGAAAATCTATTCCTCTCGGTCAAGTGTTTTGGGGTGATGATATGATTAGCGTTGATCGCAGTGCTTGTCTGTTAGGTGATGAACCGATGCCAAGTTATTTAGATGCGATCGATTTGCTTCGTTCTCAACTTTTAAACGGAACCAATTAGGGTTAAAAAAGTTTCTTGGTGGGGTTAGGAGTCGGTCGTCAGGAGCCGGTCGTTAGGAGGGGAAGTCAGAATAACAGAATGACCTCGCGCAATCCTGTTTAAAAAATATACAGGAGAGTGGGGATCACCGGAGCGGGGTAGGGTTGATTCATGAATCAACCCTACCTGGAATCAACCCTAGGAGCGGGGGAGGGGAACAGTCCATAACTGGGTTTTTACGGAAGCGAGCGAGGTACGTTTGGCATTCTCCGAGATTAACCCATTGTCGAGTGAACTGCTCTTTAGGTTGCCCAAAACCCCCCTCGGTGAGGATGTCAAGCGTCTATCCAGATGCTGCCGTCTTCGATGCGAAGGGGATAAACGGGTAAAGCTTGGGGTTGAGAAACTGCCGCCATCGCTTTGTTAACCACAGGGGGCCAGGTAATCCAGTCTTTGACAGCACCACTACAGAGATCAAACGAACTACGATGCCAGGGACAAACGATCGCGCCGTCCTCGGTAATTTTGCCCTTCGTCATCGATAATTTTAAATGGGGACAACGGTTGCCGACGGCGTGGAATTGACCGTTATTGTTAATCAACAGAATGGAATTTTCCCCCACTTTTACCACTTGACGGGCGCCGGGGGCAAGGGAATCTACAGATAATACTTTTGTCCAACTCATATTTTTATTTAACTAAGGGAGAGATCGAGAATGGTTTCGGGGTAATTTTGGGCAATAATATCCTGTTTAGCCCATTGTTGGTAATCTTGCAACAATTGACTCATTAAACGCTGTTTAATCCGCAATAAAACCCCTTTTAAGAGACTATTGCCGGTGATTTCTAACAACGGACGCGGGGTTAACCATAATGGCGGTGGTAGGGCGACTTTCACCTCAAGATTGGCTTTTCCCGCTAGATAGGTTTGATTATTTTTTTCCACAGGAGCGAGTTTGCCTTTAACATTGAGGCTAAAGCGATCGTTGATATAATCAATACCTTTGATCTGACAGTCTTCTGATTGCAAAAATATCGTCCCCTCAGAGGTGGCCCAGACATTAAGAATAACCGTGGGCTGAAAATAGTACAAATTCAAAAAGTTTAGGGGACGCATTTTTAGGCGAAACCGATTCTCGGACAAGTGTTCTGTTAAGCTAGTCTCAACGATAGCCTGTACTAATCTTTGCGGTTGACGCAGATAATGCTGAATCGGGATGGTTTGTTCAGCAACAACAATTTCTAGGGATTCGGCAGCGGTAAAAGTTACTTCCATAAGTTGGTTATCTTAAATTTGTCTCCCTTCTTAATTTTACTTTACAAAACTTATGCTTTTCGACAGTCCAGATGTAGAAATTTTACCGCTAAGAGGGGACACAAACCAGATTTTTGCCCAAAGTTGGGCTTTTTTCAGTGATCAGTTATCAGTGGGGGGGTTTTAAGTCAACAG
>NZ_JADEXI010000386.1:0-4468 GCF_015207185.1 Microcystis sp. LEGE 08355
CCTATCTACTGACAATGCAAATCAAAGCGATAATTTTCAATTACAGGATTAGCCAATAGTTGATCGCACATTTGATCCAATTGTGCGCGGGCGCTGATCTCATCCGCTGCTGTCACGGTAAGCTCAATATACTTACCAATTCGCACCCCAGCCACAGTATCATAACCCAATTGCTTTAGGCCCGACTCTACCGCCGTACCCGCCGGATCGAGAACCGAGGGGCGCAGGGTAACATAAATAAAGCACTGATAATTTTTTGGCATAGAATTAACTTTGATCGCTGACCTTTTTGATATGAAATCCCAACGCACCCGATCGCAAGAGCGCATTATCCACTTACTCAAAACCTTAAATCGGGCAGTATCCGCTCAAGAATTGTTTGTGGAACTCCGTCAGCGTGACCAAAATATGGGGTTAGCCACTGTTTACCGCGCCCTAGAATCCCTAAAATTACAGGGTGCAGTGCAGGTGAGAACCCTAGCCACAGGAGAATCCCTCTACAGTTCCCTTCAGCAGGATCAACACCATCTTACCTGTATTCATTGCGGTCGGTCTATCGTCTTTAATGAGTGTCCCGTTCACGAATTGGCAGAAAAACTCGAAAAATCCCACCAATTCAAGGTTTATTACCACACTCTCGAATTTTTTGGACTTTGCGATCACTGTCAACCCGGTTAAGTGTGGGATGTACTACATTGAAACTGCCGATCAGAAAAATTTTAGTACAAATGCTCGGACTGGCAACTCCAGTGCTGTCTTACAAAGATTAAACTGTTGTTTGCCCTTGGGCTGTTTTAAGAGGGATTAACTCTGGTTGACTGTAGTGATGATGGCTGTTCAGGGGGGATAACAAGGGGAAAAAGGGCTGATGTAAACTAATTAATTGAGCGAGGGTTTTCTTGAGATGGGGACGAGGAACGATCGCATCGACAAACCCGTGTTTTAATAGGTATTCCGATGTTTGGAAACCTTCTGGTAATTTCTCGCGCAAAGTCTGTTCAATTACCCGTTTACCGGCAAAACCGATAGTAGCCTTTGGTTCGGCGATAATAATATCTCCCAACATGGCAAAACTGGCCGTGACTCCTCCCGTGGTGGGATTAGTCAGGACGGGAATATAAAGTAATTTTGCTTCCCGATGCCGGTTAAGAGCGCCAGAAATCTTGGCCATCTGCATTAAACTTAACATTCCTTCCTGCATTCTCGCCCCGCCGGAAGCGCAGATAATCACTAGGGGTAAACTTTCATCGGTAGCTCGTTCCGTCAAACGACAGAGTTTTTCTCCCACCACCGATCCCATGCTACCCCCCATAAAACGGAAGTCCATCACCCCTAAAGCTAAGGGTAAACCATCGATCGTCCCCGTTCCCGTCTGGACAGCATCCGTCAGACCAGTTTTTTCTTGGGTTTCTCGCAGGCGATCGCTATAACTTTTCCGATCGCGAAATTTGAGGGGATCCGTCGGTCGAATCTGTTCATCGAGGCAATTCCAAGTATTAGCATCCACTAACTGGCGAATTCTTTCTTCACTTTCGACCCGATTATGATGACCGCAATCGACACAAACCAGTTGATTAGCTAATAAATCCTTGGTATAGGACAAAACGCCGCAATTTGGGCATTTTGTCCATAAACCATCGGCTATTTCTCGTTCCTGTTGTTGTTGAACCTTGGGTTCTGTTTTTTGGCGATTTGCAAACCAATCAAATAGAGACATAGTTTAAAATAAAGATAATTTATCGACTTTCTTCTAGAGGACTTAATAACAAAAGTGCTGTCCAGCGATCTTGGGGACGCACTTGTAGGGCGGCCTGATGCCCCTGGCCGCAATAAATACCATGGCCAATAGCGATAACGCGACTGGGATGTCGTGAGCTTTGAGCATTTCCTGCAGCCAATCGGCTTACCCTAGACTGGGGGTTGTTCTAATGGTGATCCAAGACACGGAAGACTATTGTATCAAGATTTAATTACAGGATAACTTTTTTACAAGAAAGGGAAAAAAATGGTTTGATAGGCTGAGATGATCTTATCACTCCAAAAGACACTCATCAGAGCGCCGAGGGCAAGAAATGGCCCGAAGGGTATAGCTTGTTTTTTCCCCATTTTACCGAGAAAAATGCCCGTCATACCGATGGCCGCCCCGATAGCGCAGGCCAAAAAAGCGGTGACTAATAATGCTTGCCATCCTAACCAAGCACCGATCATGGCCGCTAATTTCGCATCTCCTCCCCCCATGGCCTGTTGTCTGAGGGCAAAACTACCCCCCCACCGGATCAGATCAAATAACCAGACTCCTAATACTGCACTAGCGATCGCTGAAAAGAGATAGATAACACTTTGATTATTTTGCCCACCTAAAAGAGTTTGGAAAACTATCCCTAAAACTAATCCCGATTGGGTGAGGGAGTTAGGAAGCGTCATCGTGTCAAAATCAATCAAAGCTAAAGCTAATAACCAACTGAGGAGAATCCAATAGCCGAGGGTCTGCCAAGAAAAGCTAAAATCTCCTAAAACCAGACAAAATAATAAACCGGTAAAAGTTTCGATCGCTGGATAACGGACAGAAATCGGGGTTTTACACCAGCGACAGCGACCCCCCAGCCATAACCAGCCTAAAACCGGTATATTCTCGCTTTTACCCAACCTATGGTGACATTTCGGACAGTGGGAAGGAGGATAAACTAGAGATATCCCCTGAGGTAATCTATAGATGACCACGTTTAAAAAACTGCCCACCGAGGCACCAAAAGCGAAGACAAAGGCAAAAGTAACTAGATGAAAGAGGGTTTCCATAGATTCAAGGCTGAAATCCGATCACTTTCCTAGAATACCCGGTTAAGCTGCCTGCCTATCTAAAATTACCGGTTAAGACGGCATGGCAGCCCTTCGAGCATCATCATTAAGATAACTGCTATCATCCCTATTTTTGACGTTTTTGAACCCCCAAAAATTAATTATGCCAAAGGTCTCAAGGTTTTAATGGCTCGATAACTCAAAAATTAGAGTTCTAAAGCTGCCTTTAGCTTAGTTAGGGCCACAGTTTCCCTCTCGCTAACTTTCGGACTACCAGTGCCAAATAAACCGCTACCCGCCGCTGCCGCTACTGTCTCGGCACAATTATAAATAAATTCCTTGTACTCTTGCAGATCTTCGGGCGTTGCTTTCCCTCTCAACACCGCTACAGCATCATTAATTTTATCGATCGCCGTATCGACTGCCGTATCCGGTTGCAAATCGGCTGCTTTGATCTCCATTTTTGCTGGGGGATTAACTTGCGCTTTTTCTACGGCTTCCTGAGAAAATAGCGTCTGAATAATATCATTATTAGGATAATTTATGGCCGCCTCCGCCACTTCTTTCCCTAAAGCGGCAGCCTCGATCGCCGTGGAAATAATCCCCGCATCCACCATCGCCACCGCCATACCGGTCATCATGACTGCACTGGCAACTGTTGCTAATTCATCGGATGTGTAGTTCTCTGCTGTCATGCTCTTAATCTTTCCTTAAACTGGCAGATGGTTGATTAGTTTGTCATCGCCTATTATAGGGGAAAAGATGCCACTATCTCCCCTCTTAAGCATCCAGTAATAATACTTCAGGCTCATCCCTAAAGGTGAATTTTCTTCTGGGCTTTTTTGGTGGATAATTAGCGGGGATAACCCCACATAATGGGGGGTAAAACCGCACTATCAGCCCCAGGGACAACCTGACAAAATTAAATTATCCCAGTCAGCGAGGAAAAATTAATGAAACCGATTGTTGAATCTTTTTACAACTGGTACAGCGGCAAAATCAGTCACCCTAAATATCGTTGGATTATCATTCTGGGAACTATGGTTTATCTTTTTAGCCCCCTCGATATTTCTCCTGACGTTTTCCCGATTATTGGTTGGATTGATGATGGGATTGTTCTCACCCTTTTAACCACGGAATTATCGCAATTAGTTCTTGATTATCGCACTCGCCGTCCAGGAGGAGTCAAGAATCAAACCGAAGTTTCTTCCCCAACCAATACCGTTGATACCGATGCCGTAGAAGTCAAAAGTTAGAACTCTGAAGTCTCAATTTTTACTTCTGAATTCAGGAGATTGCTGTTATTTATTCTCCCCCCGCAACGCACACGAAGTGGTCTCCCCACTTCCCACTCCCCACTTCCTAATTCATAATTCATAATTTCCTCGGGTGCATCTCACATTTGCAGAAATACCGACAATCAGCAATTATTAGTGACTTTTCAATGATGACAAACGTATCAGCCGCTGTCTGTAAGCATCCCACCGAAAAACTAATGCGCTCCGGGGTTTGGGGGCGGCGCCACGCCCCTAACGGGGGGTTTGGGGGGTAGAACTAGGCTGTTGACTCTGTGCCTTTTTGAATGATAAAAGTTCATGCAGTTTCTGTGTCGTCAATATTGGCTGAAAATAAAGTTTTTCTCTTTGAGAGCATAGATTGTCCAAAAACTTCA
>NZ_JADEXI010000387.1:0-4467 GCF_015207185.1 Microcystis sp. LEGE 08355
CCACATAGCCTTCGATCACCTTACAAAAAGTCGGTTCGGAAAAGGCATCTAAAAGACCCGTCAAACGGAAAATTTGGTACTTATCTCTGACCTCACGCGTGCCTCGCAAGCTGACGGTCAAGTTAATTGCTTCTGGAATAATCGCCTCCTAGCTCTAGAGCCGTAAAAATCAAAACCCTAGTATATCCTAAAAATTTACGACCGATCCTTTTTTGCTTCCCGCATTAAATCGACAAATTTGGCAAACAGATAATCGGCATCGTGGGGGCCGGGACTGGCTTCGGGGTGGTATTGTACCGAGAAAAAGGGCAAGGACTTGTGTTTTAAACCCGCTACGGTGCGATCATTGAGGTTGAGATGGGTAATCTCCACTTGCGGATTTAAAGATGCCTCCTGCACGGCAAAACCGTGATTCTGACTGGTAATTTCCACCTGTTGCTGCAGTCCACAGGGTTGATTTAACCCGCGATGGCCAAATTTCAGTTTAAAGGTTTCTGCCCCTAGGGATAGGCCTAAAATTTGATGACCCATACAGATGCCAAAAGTCGGTTTTTCTCCTTGCAAAAGTTGCTTGGCTAGGGCAATTCCTTCGGTGACAGCCGCCGGATCTCCCGGTCCGTTAGAAAAGAAAATACCATCGGGATTATAGGCGGCGATTTTTTCCGGGGGAGTGTCGGCGGGAACCACGATCACCCGACAACCGTAGCTGGCTAAACGCCGGAGAATATTGCGTTTGATGCCAAAATCGATCGCCACCACCGTTAACGGTTCTTGATCACTATCAATTGGCGCAAATTCCCAGGCGGACGGGGTGGGAGTCGTCCATTCGTACACTTCCTTGGTGGTAACTTCTTTAACGAGATTTAACCCCGCCATACTGGGGGCCGCCTGCACCAGCCGCAGTAAATCATGATAATCGAGTATTTCCGTCGAAATTGCCCCATTCATCGCCCCAACCGAGCGAATTTTGCGGGTCAGGGAGCGGGTATCGATGCCATAGATGCCAATAACATGATGAGCGGCCAGATAATCCGGTAGGGATTGGCTAGAACGCCAATTACTGGGCCGGGGGCAGATATTTTTGGCGATCGCTCCTTTCACCTGGGGACGAATTGACTCCTCATCCTCGGGGTTAACCCCCGTATTTCCCAATTCTGGATAGGTAAAAGTGACGATTTGACCAGCATAACTGGGATCGGTGAGGACTTCCTGATAACCGGTCATCCCTGTGTTAAAGACAACTTCGCCGACGGTGGTTCCCTGGGAGCCGAAGGAATAACCCTCGTAAACTGTACCATCGGCTAGAACTAATAAGGCTTTTTGACTAGCAGCACTTGATATCATTGTCAATTTTTTAATCTTGAGTAGTGGTGAGAAACAGAAGTCAAGGATAGACTAGAACAGGGACTAGAAAACGAATTGCTTAGTTTTAATTGGCTAGGGCGTTTTATGATTAAGAGTACGTCCGCTCAAAGACAACAGTTTCCCCTGACTAGCCATCGGCAAGATCCTATCGCTTAAAAAATAACTATATAAGTAATATGAGTGCAAGAAAACTGACTGATGCCACGAAAAAAGAAATTCTTAAGCTTTATCGGGAAACGGAGGCCACCACTTCCACCTTAGCCGAGCGTTATGGCGTGAGTAGTTCTACGGTCAGTCGTTTTCTCAAAAATTCTTTTTCTAGCGAGGAATACGAGCAATTAATCCAGAAAAAACGCTTGGCCCGCAATGCTCGTGGCCTCGAGGAGGAGGGAGCAGCAGCGGATTTATCGGAAAAAGCGATCGAGGTGATTAGTTTGCGGGCAGCCCACATCGCAGCTAAGGATGAGCAGGCTTTTGAGCAACCGATCACTGCTGTGGAACAATTAACCCTGTTAATGGATACCTCTTACTCGCCAGAAGCAGATAATCCAGAAGATACAGAAATTAATGGCGATAAGACCCTAGAAACCGCTAATTTAAACGAGTTTTTCGTCGAAGCTCTCGAGGAAGAGGAGGAGGAAGATGAGCTTGACGAGGATTGGGATGAAGAGGAGGATGAAGATGAAGATGAAGACGAGGAGGAGGAGGAACTAGCGGGGAGCTATTTCGGCCCGACTATCGTTAAAACAGCCCAATTACAGATATTACCCCTCTCGGCGGCGGCTTTTCCCAAAACCTGTTACTTGGTAATTGATCGCGCTGCCGAATTAATCACCCGTCCCCTCAAGGATTTTGCTGAATTGGGTAAGGTTCCCCCTCAGGAAATCCAGCAGCGCACCCTCCCCATCTTTGAAAGTCATCGCATCGCTCGTCGTTTCTCCAAGCGCAAGGAAAAAGTGATTAAAGTTCCCGACGGTCGCCTGATCGAAAAAGCTCACGCTCAACTGGAAGCTAAAGGGATCACCCGTCTGCTCATGGATGGTCGTATCTACGCTTTAGAGTAGGGAATTAGGGGATAGGAGACTGAAAAGTCTCCTCCGAACCCTTTGCTGAGGGTGGAGACTCTCGCAGTTGAGAGAGTTCAGCTTAGTTGACATCCTCGCCGCACTTTTAGGGCGGCGATTCCTAAACCTCACGATTTAAGTTTCTGCTTCCACCACCGTCGCATACCACAGTTAAAAAACCATGTACTGTCTTACACAGAGTCCACAGACTTTCGCCCCATTTCAGAAGCCCGATTCCCTGTGTCCCACGGTACGTTGACCGCCTATAGCTTCTTGTACTTGTTGCGCGCGACTTTTTACCCGGCCAAGCTTTTCTGGTCGGAACCCCCTAAGCCGAGTTTTCAAGGCTTCGGCCGTGAGCTCAGCCGAACGGTGCTGCGCCGTCCACTTGGTTTTCGAGACTGGCCTTTTAATTCTAACGTAAAGCCAACCTAGAACGGCGGGGTTTCAGACCCAAAATTTCCGATGAGTTTACCCTAAGAAAATATGCCAATTTCATTCAGAGTAGAACTAGCTTACCAATAATCGGCTATGAGTGAGCGCGGTTTTTTTCTGGATTTATCACCGGGGTTAGTGTAGTTCAAACTGGTATTACTTACCCAAGTTTTGGTTATCTGGTCAATGAAATACCGAAATATGCAAGAAAACGGAACCGCCGAGAATGTTTATAAGTTTTCTAGTACCTTATCTCCTTCCGATCCAAGCTATGTGGATAGAAGGGCTGATCTGGAATTGTACCAAGCTCTGATGAACAGTCAGTATTGTTATATTTTCAATTCTCGCAAAATGGGCAAGTCGAGTTTGACGGTACGCATCCAAACTCAAATTGAAGCCCAAGGAGTTGCCTGTTCCCGTATAGACTTAAATGAATTGGGGACATCAGTAGATCAATCTAGCTGGTATCATTCCTTAATTATTGAAATTGCCGAACAATTAAAACTAAACATGACGGATTTAGAATCTTGGATTGCCAGTCAATCTGTTTCTAATGTTGGGTTACTTAGACAGTTTATTAAAGAAATTTTATTGATAAAAATTTCAAACAACATTGTTATTTTTATTGATGAAATTGATGTGGTTAGAAAACTACCCTTTGCTACTGATGACTTTTTTGCTTACCTTAGGTCTTGTCATGAAAAGCGAGTCATTAATGCAGATTTTAATCGTATTTCATTTGTTTTAATTGGCACGGCTACCCCCAATCAATTAATTCAGGATAGTCAAAGAACTCCTTTCAATATTGGTAAAGCAATTGAATTAAATGGACTGTCGTTAGAAGATAACTGTCAACCCTTGATGCAAGGACTCGAAGGGTTGGGTGTTTCCCCTCAAGAAATTCTACAAGAAATTTTTAGCTGGACTAATGGTCAACCTTTTATAACTCAAAAATTGTGTTATTTAATGGCCAAGTTTAAAGTTCAAATACCTCGGTCTCTCTTATCAGCTTGGATGCGAGATTTTGTTTATAAACACATTATTGATAACTGGGAAAAAAAAGATGAACCTGCTTTTTTATCAAGTATAAGAGAGCGACTGATTTATCATCCTGATCAAGGATATTTACTAAGGGTTTATGCCAACCTTTTAAAAGGTAAATTGGTGAAAGCTAGTAACACACCAGAACATGATGAATTATTACTATCTGGATTAGTTATCGTCGATAATCAGGGCTATCTTAGAGTGGCTAATGCTATTTATCAGGCAATTTTTAATCAAAAATGGTTATATAATGTATTAGCAGCTAGTCGTCCTTATCAATCGGAAATTGCTAAGTGGGAAGACTCAAATTTTACCGATACAAATTGTTTACTGACAGGTAAAAAGTTAGAGGAATCTAAAAAATGGCAAGAAGATAAAGAATTAGATAGTATCGATTATCGTTTTTTAGCAGCCTCTGAAAGCATTACTCGTCAAAAACAATCTCGTTTATTTATGTTGGTAGCGGGAATATTTACTAGCATTGTTACAGGTTTACTTGGGTTGGGATTCTACCAGTCATGGCTGTTACCTTACTTTTATAAAATCCCCTATACTAAGG
>NZ_JADEXI010000388.1:0-4448 GCF_015207185.1 Microcystis sp. LEGE 08355
CTTCTAGAGTAACTGATAACTGATAACTGATAACTGATAACTGATAACATGGAAATATCAGAACTAAAAAAAGGTATCGAGATAGTAGGATCGCGCCTGGGTAAAACCCAGGACTATCTTTGACTTACCCACTTTAAGATACAAAATTAAAGACTTAGAACAGGTGGCAGCCGTCCCCACTTTTTGGGATAATCCCGATACTGCTCAAAAAACCCTGCAAGAACTAAATGAATGTAAATCTTCTTTAGAAACCTATCAAAGTTGGTGTGAACAATTAGAAGATACTAAGGCAATTATCGAGTTATTAGAATTAGAATCCGATCGAGCTTTACTAGAAGAAGCAACGGACAATTTAACTCATTTACAGCATGACCTCGATCGCTGGGAATTGCAACAGCTTTTAAATGGTCCCTACGACGCAAAAGGAGCAGTTTTAACGATTAATGCGGGGGCCGGGGGAACCGATGCCCAAGATTGGACAGAAATGCTCCTGAGAATGTACACTCGCTGGGCCGAGAAACAGGGATATAAAGTCACTTTAGCGGAAATATCAGAAGGAGATGAAGCGGGAATTAAATCGGTGACAATTGAAATTGCCGGAACCTATGCTTACGGTTATCTGAAAGGAGAAAAAGGCACCCATCGGTTAGTCAGAATTTCTCCTTTTAATGCTAATGGTAAACGTCAAACCAGTTTCGCCGGGGTGGAAGTGATGCCAATTTTGGGTGATGATGCGGTGAGGGTAGAAATTCCCGATAAAGATTTAGAAATTACCACCGCTAGATCGGGGGGAAAAGGTGGACAAAATGTTAATAAAGTGGAAACTGCCGTGCGTGTGGTTCATCTTCCCACAGGTATCGCTGTGCGTTGTACCCAAGAGCGATCGCAATTACAAAATAAAGAAAAAGCCCTAGCTTTATTAAAAGCGAAATTGTTAATTATTGCTCGGGAACAACAGGCTCAAGCGATCGCCGAAATTCGCGGCGATATGGTGGAGGCCGCTTGGGGCAATCAAATCCGTAACTATGTTTTTCATCCCTATCAATTGGTTAAGGATCTCCGTAGCAATGTGGAAACCACCGATGTTACCGGGGTAATGAATGGGGATTTAGATAGCTTTATTGAAGCCTATTTACGTTTGGGGGGTGCAGTTTAAAGAAATGTATCGCCGTTGTCGTCCACAAGTCCCACTCCCGTGTGGACGCGATGATAAAATCTCCTCTTGGAAAAATGTCGATTTGCGTTGAAGCACTTTTTTGCTCGCTGTATAAGGGTTTCGCCGATTTGACATCCCTAAAATGGATTTGCGTTGAAGCACTTTTTAGCATTTCCACACTTCGACTAAGCTCAGTGTACACTTCGCTCAAGGCTAGTCTAGGCCCAAAAGGGGAGATAACGAGCATAACGAGTTGATTTAGATTCAGATTCGTCAAGTTTAATCAGTCCTGCTTCTTTAGTTGCCCCAATCACTTGAGAAACAGTATTGTTTTTTGATTCATTTAAACAAAAGCGATTTCGTAAGGTTTGGTTAGACATCCGTTGATTATCGACATAGAGGAGACAACAGTGCTGATAACAAGCGCGAATACGGTCAGATTGACTCATTTTGCCAAAATCCTGATGAGCGAATAGGATAGAAGTTGTTCGGATCTCACCTACTCTAAAATCTGGTGCGGGAAGTTGAAATTTCTCGGCAGCGGAAATAACTTTATCAATACCACTGCCCTTTTCTTCACAAATGCCAAAACGACGCATTATGTCAGCTAATTGCTCATTACGGGAGCGATATTCGTCTATAAAGCGTTCTACTTTGATAAAAGGAATACCAGGGTTAGAGATTTCTACTCGATCATCATACATTTCAATCATCACCGAAGCGCCTGTAGCGAGAAAGTCCTGATGAATCAAAGCATTGGCGATCAGTTCTCGCAAAGCTTGTGGAGGAAACATTTTCACTTCTTCCCTAAGAACCTCCTCGATGACGCGATTTTGAGGGGCTAAATCGTGGACAAAATTAACTAAACCATCAAAACCCACAGCATATCCCTTAGTTCCTGTCTGTTCCAGTCGAGTTTTAATTTTACCTGTTCCCTCATAGATAATCACTCGTGGTGCTTTACGCGCTAAGGTAGGGGAAAAGCTCTCAAGTTGTCTGGCCAGAAGGATGGCAGATAAATTAGGAATTGTCCAACCTTTTGATGTTTTGTCAAGGAGTTGATCGCTTTGTAATCTTTCTAAAACAGCATCACGATGGCTAGGATAGGGAAGCTTGAGCAATTCAAAGTAGGTTTGGGTGTCGAGTAGGTCAATAACCTCATCTGGACTGGCATGAGAGCGAGCGGATTGACAAAACCAATCTTGTTGATCTTCAGCAAAGATGCGCTTAAGCAGATCAGGTGTCATGGGTACTAAGTCTTCCCCTGCTCGCATTAGATAAGCACCTTCAAAGGCGATAGGTTGTCCTGTGGGACGGGTTGGCACTTCAAAAACCAAGACACGACCATCAGGGTGGGCCAATTCGGTGATTTCCACGCGCAAGCGAAGTTTTTGAACGATTAGCGATTTAATGCTGTTAATTTCTTCGGGTGTAGGAAAGGCTTGTGAACCAACAATTTTACGGGGACGTTTATCGGTAACACCTAAGATAAAATGGCCACCTCCTTCATTAGCAAGGGCGACGCAATATTTTAACAGTTTGATTGTATCAAATTGATTTTTAGCCTGTTTAAATTCTAGTCGCTCATTTTCCACTGGAGCATTTAACCAACCTTCTAGGGTCTCTAGGTTTATCATGCAGTAATCTCCTTCTGGGTGGGAATTTCCGTTTAGGGGGGAACAGTGCAGGTTATACTGATTCCTAAGATGAGAGCAGCTCTATTTTCTCGCAAATTCTGTTCTTATGCTATTTGTCCTCTACTAAGAAGAAAAATCAATGGTTATTATCGAGATTACCAATGTGGAAGAAATATTGAGCGCAAAAATTGGCTCTTTCGCCGCTAAAATCGTTCAAGCTCTAGCAGATGATGAAGGGAAAGTGGAAGAGGTTCTCATCAAAGAATTACAGGCTAATTTTCAGGAAAGGGGGATTAAAGCTAATCTGTTTAGCGTCACTGGGTTAGATATGCTCGGCAATGGCAGGCTAGAAGTTAACGTTAATGTTCGTTCTGCTAATATGATGTCCTAAGAGAAGATGAAATCGCCAATGGTTGGGTCAAATATAGTTAAACCCAACCTTATTTTGGTAGTTACCATCAAAAGCAATGGCAACGAAGCTTGAGGTTATAATAAACCAACAAAATGTAACGGTCCTTGACCGGTAATTAATTCGATAATAATTGCCAGAAAACCGATCATCGCTAATCGACCATTCCACACCTCGGCTGCCGTGGTCATCCCCCATTCCCAACGTTCCTGGGGATACATTTTCATATTCGCTTTCGGACGGGTAATTTGCTCGAAAGTGGTGGGTTTTTCCTCTAGGGATTTTACCACTAACTGGGAGAGAGATTCGATAAACATCGGGTGAGTGTTAAGAGCCGGTACTCGCTGAAAATGTTCAATTCCCGCTTCTTCCGCCACTTCTCGGTACTCTATATCGATTTCTTGCAGGGTTTCGATGTGTTCCGAGACAAAGCTAATCGGCACGACCAATAAATTCTTAATTCCCTGCTCTCCCAACCCTTTTAAAGCATCTTCAGTATAGGGTTTTAGCCATTCCACCGGACCGACGCGACTTTGATAGGCTAAAGTGTACTGATTGGGTCGGTTTAGAGTACGCATGATCGCCCTAGTGCATTCTTCAATTTGCCTTTGATAGGGATCTCCCGCTTCCTCCACATAACTTTGGGGGACACCATGGGCGCTAAAAAAGATATGTACTTGGTCAGGATTAGGACACTGCTCTAATTCTCGCGCAATCAGATCCGCCATAGCACTCAGATAAGTGGGATGATCGTACCAAGAGGGGATGAGAGTATATTCCGTTAAACGCAGATAGGGATCCTGCTGCCACATTTCCTCCAGCACACGAAAACTGGAACCACTGGTACTGATCGAAAATTGGGGATAAAGGGGAAGAATAACTAATTTTTTGATATGGTCCCGTTTAATCCGCTCGATCGCTTCTTCGGTGAAGGGATTCCAGTAACGCATCCCAATATAAACGCTCACCTCGCGCCCCATTTCCGCGAGACGTTGTTGCAGTGCCGTGGCCTGTGCTTCCGTAATCTTGAGTAAAGGGGAGCCACCGCCAATCTGACGGTAATTTTCTTGGGATTTACTCGCTCTTAGCGTCGATATTAACCAAGCTAACGGTTTTTGTAATCCTTTGATCGGTAAACGGATGATTTCTGGGTCAGAAAAAAGGTTAAATAGAAAAGGACGTACATCCTCTAACCGCTCTGGCCCACCCAAATTTAATAATAAAACCCCAACGCGACCCATAGTGT
>NZ_JADEXI010000389.1:0-4440 GCF_015207185.1 Microcystis sp. LEGE 08355
CAACAAAAAGATGTCAAGTTGTATCCTTAACAAGGGAACAGTCAAACTAGGAGCCGTGTGAGGTGAAAGTCTCATGCACGGTTCTGAATGGGAGGGGAGGTCGGTGACGACCTTCTCGACCCCTAATCATGCAATCTTTCCTATCAAAGTAATTTCAGTTCCGGTGCTGATTCGGAGCATCTTTCAATTTGACAACGCCTATTGTAGGGCTAATTCATGAATTAGCCCTACACCTATTACCTAGCTATATTCCACGCCTATTGTAGTGTCTGGCAGATTTCTAGTCGATAATTAGGGCAATTTTCCCCGTCACCGCACCAGTTTCTAGCAATTGATGGGCGCTAATAGCTGCCGCTAAAGGAAAGGTTTGGGAGAGATGAATAGTTAACTTTTTCTCGTCAATTAAACGCGCCCCTTGGCGAAGAATTTCTGTTTGATATTTTTGCGCTTCTGGCAGTCCCATCAAAGCCGGGGTTAACATTAATTCTAAACTAATCCGCAAATTGCGATCGCGGGCTTCTTTCCAGCTGCCTGTAGGTTCCAAAATCGTCACCATATCGCCATAAACTCGCACCGCTCGGCAAGTCTGCCCAAAAGTTTCCCCTCCCACCGTATCAAAAGCGACATCTACCCCTTTCCCTGCGGTTTCTTGAAGTATCGCTGCGACAAAATCGGTTTGTTTGTATAAAATCGGGTAATCTGCCCCTAATTGCCGCACTAAACGCTCTTTATCGCTATTTCCCACCGTTGTATAAACTTTAGCCCCCTTCAGTTTCGCCAATTGAATCGCAACATGACCAACACCCCCGGCCCCGCCATGGATCAGGACGCTTTGTCCCGATTGCAGACGAGCGCGATCGTAGAGTGCTTCCCAAGCGGTGATTAAAACCAAAGGTACAGCGGCCGCCTCGGCAAAAGAAAGAGATTTTGGCTTGTGGGCCAAATGATCCGCCTCGATCAGGGCATATTCGGCATAATTTCCCGTGCCAGGCTTGCCCAGTCCGCCGTTACAAAAATACACTTCATCCCCGGGGCGAAAATCCTGCACCGCCGCCCCAACGGCCTCGACAATTCCCGCCCCGTCACAGCCCAAAATGGCCGGCATTTGCTCGGGGTAAAAAGTGCCGCGTTTACGAATTTTTGTATCAATAGGGTTGACACCAGCGGCTTTTAATGCTACTAAAACCTGATGCGGTTGACTAATTTTCGGGGTCGGGACTTGCTGAAGCTGCAGGACATCCACGGCAGTCATGAGGATAGCTTTCATTCTGTCTATTCGGGATTAACCCACATTAACGTCTGACCAAATTCTACCGGTTCACCGTTAGCGACGGCGATTTCGACGATTTGCCCGGCCACTTCCGCTTCGATTTCATTCATCAACTTCATCGCTTCGATGATACAGACCGTTTGTCCGACACGGATCCGATCGTTTTTTTCCACGAAAGAGGGTTCATCGGGAGCAGGAGCGCGATAAAAAGTGCCGACCATGGGAGAGGTAATCGCCAGCCATTTTTTATCCATAGCGGCGGCCACGGGTTCGGCAGTGGGGGTTTCTGGGACCGGGGTGGGACCTGCGGCTACCACTGGAGCGGCGACTGGGGCCGTCACCACCGGCAAGGGAGCGGCGAGAGGCCCAAGGGCAGTATTAACGGTTCCTTTGCGGATATTTAGCTCCAAATCTCCACTTTTCAGGCTAAATTCACTGATATCCGTGGCTGCCAATGTTTTGATCAGTTCTCGAATTTCGTTGTAATCAATAGTCACCGCTCTGAAATCCCCTCGCAAATAAAAAGCAACAAATCCAAATTCGCACCCACCAAACTATCGATTTTTCCCATCTAGCGGCTAAGTTTTGGGAAACAGGCTCAGAAACACTGGCTTTAGTCCTAAACCCGTCCCTAAGCCCTCATTTCTGGGCTTCTCATCACAATTATTCCCGTCCCAGATAGGAACCATCCCGAGTGTCCACTTTGATCCTTTCACCGATAGAAATAAACAGGGGAACCATCACCTGCGCTCCCGTTTCTACGATCGCCGGTTTCGTGCCACCGGTGGCCGTATCTCCCTTGACTCCTGGATCCGTATCGGTGATTTCCAAGATTACCGAGGTGGGCAATTCTACCTCTAACACTTGATCATTCCAAAAGAGAATATTGACTTCCATTCCTTCCTTCAGATACTTGGCTCGATCGCCCATTTGTACCGGGGTGAGAGTTGCTTCCTCAAAAGTCTCCATGTCCATGAAGACAAACTGATCGCCTTCTTTGTAGGTGTGCTGCATGGTGCGCTTTTCGATCGTGGCCGAGGGCAAGGTTTCCCCCGCCCGGAACGTCCGTTCTACCACGTTGCCGGTCTGAACATTTTTTAACTTGGTTCGCACGAAGGCCGATCCCTTGCCCGGTTTAACGTGCAGGAATTCCACCACCCGCCAGACAGAGCCATCTATCTCGATGGTCGTGCCACTCCGAAAGTCGTTACTCGAAATCATGAAATGCTGTTTAGGCCAAGAAAGATCAACATTCCATTTTACATACTTCCTGTACCCGAAAAAACTTTTTTCCCGTCCGTACAGGTAAGGGGGAGGTGGGAGGTGGGGCAAGCAAGGGACAAAAGCTAATCACTTAAGTACCTAATAGCATTTTTCACCCTGAAACCTCAATTTTTAGTACAAAATTACTGCAATAATAAAAGCAGTGAACGAGTAAACAGCGATGATCACCGGCGAATTAAAATCCAAAATAGATAAACTTTGGACAACCTTCTGGAATAACGGCATTAGTAATACCATTTTTCTTTATTGGCGTCACAACGAATGCAGGCTTGGCAAGCATTCGAGCGTGGATGTCTGTCATGGATTTAGAAATTTGGTATAACCCGCTTTCGGTAATCGAGCAGATTTCCTATTTACTCTTCATCAAGCGCCTAGATGACCTAGAACTGGCTAAGGAGCATAGGTCCCAACGATTAGGCGAAAAACTGGAAAATCCCACCTTTACCCCCAGCCAACAGCATATCCGTTGGTCGCACTTCAAAAATCTCGATGATGCGGAGACAATGCTCCAGATTGTCCGGGATGAAGCGTTTCCCTTTATCAAAGATCTGGGGCAATTCTGCAAGGGTAGCACCTACGCTAAACACATGAAGAATGCGGTGTTTCTCATCGCGTCTCCGGCGCTGCTGGCGACGGTAATCGAGCAAATTGAAAAAATCCCGATGGAGGATCGGGACACCAAGGACGACCTTTACCTAAAATGTCGGATGAATGCCCCCGCTACATTTTTCGACAAGATACTCAGCTTTGCGGGGGATGAAATCCGACCAGAATATCAACCGCGGAGCATCGGTTTAATTCCACCATCTGTGGGTAAACTGTGTTATACCTAACTTAGCCAAGGGTCGAGGATTGTTAGATGCTAGTCGTAGAAGCAAAGCTAAAAAACGGAACACCAGAGCAATATCACCGGCTCGATGAAGCTATCATAACTTCTCAGTTTGTGCGTAATTCTTGTGTTCGTTATTGGCGGTCAAATCAAGGGACAATCCGCAATGATCTCCAAAAGCTTTGTGCGGTACTAGCTAATAATAAAGAAACACCTTGGGTTAATAAATTAAACTCTCAAGCTCGTCAATCGGCTGCCGATAGAGCCTGGCAATAAATTAATAGGTTTTATCATAATTGTCATGCTAAGATACCAGAAAAAAAGGTTTTCCTCGGTTCAAAAAGCCTAACCGTTCCGTTGAGTATAAATTAACAGGCTACCAACTATCTGATGACCGACGTAAAATCAAGTTCACCGATGGTTTTAAAGCAGGAGAATTTGATTTATGGTGTAGTCAAAAGACATTAGTTTATTATTCAGAGCAACAGATTAAACGGGTAAGAGTTGTTAGACGTGCTGACGGTAAACCAACGGTACAAATAACAGGAATTGACTTAGGGTTAAAGGAATTTTATACCGATGCTCAAGGCAATACTGTAGAGAATCCACGTTATTTAAGAAAGTCAGAAAAACGACTGAAAAAAGCACAACGACGATTATCCAAAAAGTTTCGTCAAGGAAAGAAACAGTCTAAAAACTATCACAAGCAACGGGTAAAAGTAGCTAGGCTTCATCTTAAAGTATCAAGACAACGTAAAGACAAAGCAATTAAAGACGCTTTGGCGTTAGTCCAGTCTAATGATCTGGTAGTCTATGAGGATTTAAAGGTAAGAAACTTAGTCAAAAACCGTAAGCTTGCCAAGTCAATTAGTGATGCTTCTTGGTATCAATTCACCGAGTGGTTGAATTATTTCGCCAAGATTTATCGGATTGTTTGTGTTGCTGTTCCTCCCCATTTTACTAGCCAAGATTGTTCAGTTTTGGGGACGATAGTTCAGAAATAATTAAGCACTAGAACTCATCAATGTCCTAACTGTCAAACAGTCTTAGATAGGGA
>NZ_JADEXI010000390.1:0-4439 GCF_015207185.1 Microcystis sp. LEGE 08355
CATGACCGAGATATTAACGCCAGTAAAAACATTTTGGCCGCAGGGCTTGCGGTGTCAGTCCGGGTCGCGACTATAAGACCAGAACAGAGTAAATCTGTTAAGGCAGGTGCGGAACCCCGCAAGGGAAAGAAGCAGAAACCTAAATCGTGAGGTTTGGGAATCACCGTCCGTTTACGGCGGTGAGGATGTCAAGATGACCCTGACGTTGGACAATAACGATCGAGTTTCCCAGTTCTACTTGTTCTAAAACCTGAAGAAAATGTTCCTGTGCTTGGGTATAGCTAGTATAGGTGGTGGGGATGGTCATTAATCAACTCCGCAGTCAAGAAATTAATCAATGGGTGCGTTAACCAAGAGTAACGCACCCCAAAGAAATTACACCGAAGTTAAGGTTTTCTCCGCGCTAATTTGCGCTTCGGGACTATCCGCTTCCGAGGGAGGGACCACTTGCCAGAATTGACCGAGATAGCTATCCCAATTAGCTAAAATTAACTTACCTTTGGGGCTATTAGTGCGTTCTACATGGGCCTCAATTAAAGATTTTAACTGTTCCGCACCGGCAGCCGTGCCAACCCGTTGAATCTTGACAATTTCGGGGTTAAGTTTCTCCGGTAGGGACGGATCAAGAATATAAGCTAATCCTCCCGTCATCCCGGCGCCGACGTTGCGACCAACGGAACCAAGCACGACAATTACCCCCCCGGTCATGTATTCACAGAGGTGATCCCCGGCCCCTTCGATAACCGCTTTCGCGGTGGAATTGCGGACAGCAAAGCGTTCACCAGCGCGACCATTCGCGTATAACACCCCACCGGTGGCCCCGTAGAGACAGGTATTACCGATAATAGCGTTATCTTCAGGCTGATAATTGGCGTTTTGGGGCGGTAAGATGACAATTTCGCCGCCGTAGATGCCTTTACCCACATAATCGTTAGCTTCCCCCTCTAAATGGAGATTGACACCGGGTAAATTAAATGCTCCGAAACTTTGACCAGCCGCACCCTGGAAATTGAGCTTAATTTCGCCTTCAAAGCCATCATTACCGTATTTTTGGGCAATTACCCCCGCAATTCTCGCCCCGACGGAGCGATCGGTATTGACAATCCTGTAGGTTTTGCTGACGGTTTCCTGTTGCTCGATCGCCTGTTTAATCTCGCTATCGGCTAGAATATCGTCATCGAGAACAGCACCGTTACTATGTACTTCCTCGTGCTGCAACCAAGAGCGATCGCTGCGTCCATCGGGTAAATTCAACAAACAATCGAGATTGAGGGATTCTGTCTTAGTTAAACGAGCATCGGAGCGCACTTTTAACAGATCCGACCGGCCAATCACCTCATTTAAACTGTGATAGCCTAATTTCGCCAATAATTGCCGCGTTTCCTCGGCCACCAAAGTAAAGAAATTGACCACATGAGCGGGAATTCCGGGAAAACGAGCGCGGAGACGTTCCTGTTGGGTAGCGACTCCCACAGGACAATTATTCGTGTGACAGACGCGGGCCATGATGCACCCCTCGGCAATCATGGAAATGGAACCAAAACCGAATTCCTCCGCACCCATCACGGCAGCCATGAGGATATCCCAACCGGTTTTTAGTCCCCCATCTGCACGCAAAATCACCCGATGACGCAGTTGATTTTCCATTAACATCCGATGCACTTCCGTCACTCCCAATTCCCAGGGACTACCCGCGTGTTTAATCGAACTTAGGGGTGATGCACCTGTACCACCATCGTGACCGGAAATCTGGATAATATCAGCGTTAGCTTTGGCAACTCCGGCCGCAATTGTGCCGATACCGATCTCGGCCACTAATTTGACGGAAACTTTGGCCCGGGGGTTAATTTGGTGTAAATCGTAGATTAATTGCGCTAAGTCTTCGATCGAGTAGATATCGTGGTGAGGAGGGGGAGAAATCAAGGTAACACCCGGTTTTGATCGCCGTAACATGGCAATATAGGGACTGACTTTTTTCCCCGGTAATTGACCTCCTTCTCCCGGTTTTGCTCCTTGGGCCATTTTAATCTCTAGCTGTTTTCCACTCATTAAGTATTCGGGAGTGACTCCAAAACGTCCCGAAGCTATCTGTTTAATGGCAGAATTGGCCGTATCACCGTTTTTTAAGCCGTTTAGGTGGGGCATAGTTACGGAATGTCCTTCTTCATCCACATCGCTTAAGCTGGTGTAGCGGATCGGATCTTCTCCCCCTTCTCCGGAATTGGACTTACCTCCGATGCGATTCATTGCGATCGCTAGGGTTTCGTGTGCTTCCCGGCCCAAGGCACCGAGGGACATTCCCCCTGTGCAGAAGCGTTGCAGGATACTTTCGATCGATTCTACTGCTTCGATGGCAATTGAGGCTCGATCGCTGTTAAATTCTAATAAATCGCGCAATGCAGTAACGGGTCTTTGGTGCAAGATTTGGCGATAGGTTTCGTAATGGTCATATCCTTCACCTTGGGAGTGAGCAGCCACTGCTTTATGGAGTGCTTTCGCCATTTCCGGGGAATTCATGTGGTATTCTCCCCCCGGACGGTAGTTGACAAAACCGTAGTTTTCTAGTTTTTTAGCGGTAAGATTGGGGAAAGCTTTACTGTGGAATGCGATCGCTTCTTGGGCCACTTCCGCAATGCTTAAACCCCCAACGCGACTGGTAGTGCCGTTAAAAGCTAGTTTAACTAAATCTGCCGACAATCCGATCGCCTCGAAAATTTGCGCTCCATGGTAGGAAGATAGGAGAGAAATACCCATTTTCGAGAGGATTTTCAGTAATCCTGCTTCTACGGATTTGCGGTAATTAATTAGGGCTTTTTCGAGGCTAATAGCTTCTAATTTGCCGTTTTCCATCAATTTCTGCGTTTTTGGCTCGATCCACCACTGGGCGATCGTTGCTAACGCAAGATAGGGACAAACTGCGGAAGCACCATAACCAATTAGACAAGCGAAGTGATGGGTACTCCAACACTGGGCCGTATCGATCACAATCGAAGCTTTTAAACGCAAGTGTGAGCGAATCAGGTGATGATGGACGGCACCAACAGCTAATAAAGGAGGAATATAGCTAGTTTTTTCGTCAATAGGAGCAGTCCTGTCACTGAGAATTAAAATTTCTGCTCCCGATTCTACTTTCTTGGCGGCCTCAGCGCACAAATTAGCGATCGCATCTTCTAATCCCCCTGGTCCGGTGGTCAGATCATAAAGGGTAGAAAGTTCGGCTGTTTTGTAGCTAGAGGTTTTAACTTTGGCTAATTCCGCATTATTGAGCAGGGGAGAGTCTAATTTCAGTAAATGTGCGTCATCAACCCCCAATTTCAGGATATTACCCCGTCGTCCCAGATACATAGTCAAGGACATGACTAAACTTTCCCGTAAAGGATCGATGGGAGGGTTAGTAACTTGGGCAAAACGTTGTTTAAAGTAATCGTAGAGAAGATGGGGTTTACTGGAGAGGACTGCTAGGGGAGTGTCATCACCCATACAGAAAGTCGGTTCTTTTCCCTGTTCTGCCATGGGAACGATAATCATATCCACATCTTCGGCAGTATAACCGAAAGCGGTTTGCAGGGGAAGGAGATTGCTGGGAGCGGGAATGTCGATCGCTGTTTCTTTGTCAATCAAGGTGCGTTGGGATTGCACCCATTCACCGTAGGGATTAGCTCGGGCAATTTCCTGTTTAATCGGCCAATTACGCTTAATTTCGCCTTTTTCTAGGTCAACTGCGATCATTTGACCGGGGCCGAGACGACCTTTTTCCATAATGGTGGTTTCATCGAGGGGAATAGTTCCCGCTTCCGAAGAAACGACAATATAACCGTTGTTAGTAATGCTATAACGGGCCGGTCGCAAACCGTTGCGATCCAAACAAGCGCCGACGATTCCCCCGTCACTAAATACCAGTAAAGCTGGACCGTCCCAGGGTTCCTGTAAACCGCTATAGTATTCGTAGAAGTCGATAATTTCGGGATAATCCTGTAAATCCGGCTGATTATTGTAGGCCTCCGGTACTAGGATCATAGCCGCTTCTAGGGGACTGCGACCGGTTCTCACCAATAATTCTAGGGCGCTATCGAGGTTATAGGAGTCGCTGTTAGCGGGGTTAACAATGGGGGTCAGGGATTGTAATTCTTCGTGGGTCCAACCTTGGGTTTCTAAAGCGGGTTCCCGGGCCGACATCCAGTTAATATTGCCCAAAAGGGTGTTAATTTCGCCGTTATGACCTAATAAGCGCATCGGTTGAGCGAGGGGCCATTTCGGTTGGGTATTGGTGCTAAAACGTCGGTGATAAATAGCAAATTGACTGCTATAGGCGGGATTTTGCAGGTCTAGATAGAATTCTCGCAGGATTTCGCCCCGTACCATCCCTTTATAGACAAGGGTGCGACAGGAAAAGGAACAGAAATAGAAATCATCGGCCAGTTGCTTACCGACTTCAGAAC
>NZ_JADEXI010000391.1:0-4436 GCF_015207185.1 Microcystis sp. LEGE 08355
AAGTCTGTGGACTCTGTGTAAGACAGTACATGGTTTTTTAACTGTGGTATGCGACGGTGGTGGAAGCAGAAACTTAAATCGTGAGGTTTAGGAATCGCCGCACTTTTAGGGCGGCGAGGATGTCAAGGTCTGTTGGTGTTTGTCCATGTCATACTAAATCAGGTTTTAATAACTGGATCTAGTATCAATCCACAAAAAAAATGTCTGAAAGGCTTAAATATTAAGCGATCCAAACATTTTTTCATTGCAATCGGAGGGTGATATTGACTTTATGTCTTAACTTTGAGCTTACGATAGAAACCTGGCTGTTAATGTAGCCTATTTAACCAAAATATCGATTTTTTGCTGATTTATCGGGATAGACAATCACCTTTTCTTAGAAATTATCCGAGTTTGGAGACAATTGGTTAGTAATAATCTCCCAATAAGCTAGGTCTCAGAGACCAGCAAGGCATCCTCAAGCCTTGATTTGTCCTTGCTTGTCATGGACAGCGATCAGGGCGAGTGGGGTCAATCTACCAATATTTACATCATAACTCGATCGAGGGAGAAAAGCCAAGAACCTGCGAGAAAAATGCCGATCACCTCAGATCATGCCGTCAGTCATTGTTCAGCGAGAAACCACCTCGCTAGAGGATTCTGATTCTAGGGGGAGAGAGGGTTTAATTATCCCGTATTTTGTCTCCTCCGGTGTCACTTGACGGATAACCTCCAAAGCTTCCTTGATCATTACTGCCATGGGAACCGCGATAATCACCCCCAGTAAACCGCCCACTCGCGCCCCCGTCAAGACCGAAACCAACACCCAAAAGGGATTTAACCCCGTGACACTGCCCAAAATCCGGGGAGCAATGCCATTTTCGACAATTTGCTGCACCACTACAGCTACGGCTAAAACTTGCAGAGCTAAACCAATATCGCGCAAAGCTAGTAAAGCTGTCACCGTGACAATGCCTACAGTTCCCCCAAAAGGGATTAAGGCCATGGTACCAATCAAGAGGCCGAATAGAAGACCAAAAGGGACTTTAATCGATAAAAATGCCGTGACTAATCCCAGGGCCATGCAAGTGGCACAAATTACCTGGCCGACAAAGTAATTCTGAAAACTTAAGCGTAGGGTTAGGGAAAAGGGTTGTTGGACGGGTTTGGGCAACCATTGGATAATACTCCTCCAGATATCGGGACTGTGGAGAAGTAGATAAAAGGTGAGGATAATGGTTAGCAGCACATCAAGCACTCGCACCACGGTAAAAACGGTGAGATTAAGGGCTAAATTAACGCTTCTTCCCGCTAGAATCTGCAATTCTGCCCCTAAACGACTGTTAAACTGAGCGATAACACCATCGAAACTGATCGGAATCGGTAGATTCATCGTGTCGATTTTGGTATCTAGTTGCATCAGTTGGCGCTGTCCCGAGTCTAACCATTCTGGCAATCTGTTGACAAATTGCTGCGCTTGGGTGAAGACTAAGGGAACTAGGGTGATTCCCACAGCCACAAAAATTAAAATCGTGATCAGGGAAACCACGATCGCAGCTAAACCCCGTTTTAATCCCTGACGTTCCAACCAAGTCACCGGATAACCCAAGAGAAAAGATAGAACGGCCGCTATCAGTAAAATAACAAATAAAGATTCAAAATAGCCAAAAATTGCCGATAATGCCCAGGCATTCAGAACTATAAGTGGTGCAGCTAGAGCAATCACCAGTAAGCGAGATAGGGAATTCAGGGATTGCCACCACGTCTGAACCCAATTGCGTTTCGGGGGAACGACTTTAACTTCCACCATGAAGCCTCTTAAAGGGTTTGTTTCAATACTTGTATTCTGACAGATCGAAGCCTAACCCGCTAACTCAATCGGGGGAAGTGGGAAGATGGGGTGTGGGATGCTGACAGGTGTAGGTTTATTACAACAACCTTATGGGTGTAACGGGGGCATCCTGCCGACATTTAAGGTGAACGGATCCGTTAGGCTGTAGATCTAGTCACTCCATACTTGACAAGACAATGCAGTTGCATTACCATCAAGATCTAGTTTTTACAGACAGGCTTAGAGGTCGCTATGGCTGCAACGATGGCCCCATGCCCAGAATCCACTCTTACTGATCGCTATCAGACTACAATTCCCGATTCTGTTCGCAAAGCCCTTGGCTTGAATAAGCGTGATAAAATCTGCTACAACATACAGGCCGACGGCAAAGTATGGATTTCCCGGGCTGACGAGGCAGAAGAAAATGATCCAGTGCTTGGGAAATTTCTGAATTTTCTTGCACAAGATATGGAACAGAACCCTCAACACATACAGGCAATTAGTTCTAACCTAGTCAATCATGTTCAATACTTGGTCTCTGGCGTTGATCTGGATCTTGATGCACCACTTCTGGATGAGGACGAATAAGGTTGTCTATAGATCAGCCCCTAGTAATTAATGGATGGAGCATATTTGCTCATCCTCTGTTCCTTGAACAGTTTGAAGAACTTGTGACGCAGTTCTTCAACCTGCGTCACAAGTTTCCTCAAGATTATAAAAGGAAAAATGCTACAAAGCGTCTAGCTGCCATAGCAAAGTTAGCCTTTGATACTATTCCTCAAGACCCAACTCGCAGTGAGTATCGACTGGGAACTACGCTTGGAGACGATTACAAGCACTGGTTTAGAGCCAAGTTTTTTCAGCAGTATCGACTGTTTTTTCGATATCATCAAGAGAGTAAAATAATTCTCCTCGCTTGGGTCAATGATGAAAACTCTAAGCGAGCTTATGAGAGTAATACAGACGCTTATAGAGTCTTTAGGAAAATGCTAGATACTGGTCATCCTCCAGATGATTGGCATGAATTACTCAAAGAGGCGAAAAGTACAATTAGCAGTTTACGAGAAGCTGCTGAAACCGAAATTTAATGATAGATATGTCTGGACTTCCCCCATACAGAAATACTAAAAAATTAACAAAACCCTTATGGAGCTTCTCAGAAAAAATTGAAAAGAGGCTACTGGGTACATTTTTCACTTGAAAATGGCTTTACCGTTGACTGTATCTGGAGTAGAGCGATTCTGTAAAGTTCGCTGTCTAGCGATCGCTAACTTGATCGTAACAGATAGTGTCATCAATCTCTAGAGTAAGCGATTCCCTCTGTAGCCATGTTTAGACAGCTAGTACGGTTGCACTGGAGAAGTTCAGTTATATCAAAGAATTTTAGTTATCTGGCTCTTCGGTTTATGTTATGCAATGAACGGGGGTTATAGAGGATGTAACCCTTGTATAGAAAGGCATTTAGCGATTTTTGTCAATTATTTTTGTCTAGAGCGAACTAATCAATTAAGTCTCTTGCCAGATAAGGATTTAGTCGATTTATGCTCCCCTATCGAACCATACCAAGTAACGAAGAGCCTTTTTTTTAAGCATACTTACTCTCCAGCTAATCGAAGAACATCATTGACAACTTTATCAGTTAGCCACATTCCTTGATGGCGTAACTTAGCAATAACGGGAGCAACAGAAGATAGATAGCCCTGCTGCTTCGCTTTAACTAAAACACCAAGCGTTCCTGAATATTTTAAGCGATATAAATTGGCAATACGTCGGGCTAATTGATCATCAAAAATCAGTAAACTATCTGGATTTTCTAATCCCAAAGCTAATACCTCTGCTTCTCCTTGCCCTAAATCAATAATAGCTGGAATTAGACTGACTGATTTGACTGAAGTAATTGAAATCCATTCAATCGCCTGAATATTGGGAACATCAATTCCTTTATTTTTACCGATTGCTAATTCTTCGATTACTGCTGGAGGAGTCAAGATTTGAGAATACAAGCGTTGGAGCAATTCCAAGTAGCCCACTTGATGTAAGTACAGTAGAGGAGAGGTGTTGACAATGACTTGAGGATTAGGCATTGACAATATCTTGTTCCAATTGTTCAGTCGTTAAAGAAAAAGGGGAGACTTGATAACGTCCCAAAATAGTTAAAAATTCTACCCGTGACATACCGGCTAATTGGGCTGCACGTCCTGAAGATAGTTTGTCAAGTTCAAAAAGTTTAACGGCTGCCAATATTTTTAATTCTCTTGATAGATTTTCAGGAGTTTCTTTGAGACTAATTAAGATTTCTTCAGGAATTTCAAGGGAAATAGTGCTCATTTTCTTTCTCTCTCAATAATTGTCTCTATTCTACACCAATAAAATTAGTCCTTCTCTGTGAGCAGAATCAGTAACGGGTTTCCCCTCTCCAGCCGACAGAATGAGCAGGTGCAGTCTATCTTGTCCTCAAGGGGTTGGAGACCAAGCCTCTTCGGCTTTATGGCAATATAACCCACATTCCGCACCCTAGTCGTTGAAATCAAAAGTTGCTCTAGCCCTTGTATAGTAAGACTTTTAGCGATTACTAAGAATTATGAAGTGTCACACTCTATTCAGCGATCGCCAGCTTAATGAGAGT
>NZ_JADEXI010000392.1:0-4428 GCF_015207185.1 Microcystis sp. LEGE 08355
GCGACCATAAGACCAGAACAGAGTAAATCTGTTAAGGCAGGTGCGGAACCCCGCAAGGGAAAGAAGCAGAAACCCAAATCGTGAGGTTTGGGAATCGCCGTCCGTTTTACGGCGGCGAGGATGTCAAATTCTCTTTATCATCTAAAATATTACTATTTTTGGCCGTTGTTCGGGGAACAGTAGAGGCGGCATCAGACAGGCAACAAAGAGGGAGGAGAAACCCACGCCAAGGACAATTTTAAGCTGGCGGGAGATTCTTAAGCGCCCCTAGGTATTCTAGTAATTGCCGATGAGCCGGGTTATGTAGTGGGTAGAGATGATCGTAACAGATGGTGACGAGGGCTTGCAGATCGTCCACTAAATCCTCAGCTGCAATGGATTCCTGGGGTTGATTGAGGAGAATGACTTGGATTTTGAAGAGACGGCACAAACCCAAAATAAAATCATGACAAAAGCGACTGACACTTTCCGCATGGGTTAAAACTAGACATTTCACCTCACCCTGACAAATCATCTTCACTAGACGCATAAAATTAGGGCGATTGTGGCTAACTCCGTCGCCGATATCGGTGAGAATTTCAAAGGGTTGACCCTGCTGACTACAAAATTCTTCTAACGCTTTTATCTGGTCGTCTAATTGTGGTTTTTGTTCAGGTCGATTAACACGAGCATAGCCCACAATAAATCCAGTTTCTTGTACAGATTGTAAGATATCTCCCCGTCGAAATCGGCGATGACCGCCGCGGGTACGAATTGAGGCAATTTTTCCCTGTTGTTCCCAGCGCCGGAGGGTTTTAATGCTAACCCCGAGTAAATCGGAAGCTTCTCGAATAGTGATGAGAGTATTCATAGTATATAAGCTGTTAAGTATTTAAATTGCTTGTTGAGATGAGGAAAGAGGCACTCATGCAAGAGGCAACAGTAAAGGGATTGGGTTAGATTCGGCTAATCTAAGAATAAGGTGTTTAAATGTGTCTTAACTTAACCCGGTTTTAATTAAAGAAATTTCTCGAGAGAGAATCGTCCAACTTTAGACAGTCAGTTGTCCACTTTTATACTGCCATTGCCCTACGCTGGTAACTATAGATGATTTGGGAAAATTAGTCATACCTCTTTAGATAGAGATATTAGACGGGATTTTTGGTCTTTCTAAAACCTGAGTTTGTCCGGGGGTCGCAGGGGTGACATTTTTAGGGGACTAAAAAGACCTTGCTGTGGGGATGAATTGCCTTCCCCCCGTTTTCCCCGTTAGGGAATTAATTCTTCTGCAACTCTAGTTTTAACGATCAAAACTGTTAAGTTTTATACATTGTACCTCTCTTGATTAAGTTTTGTAACAATTTGAGAGATTTTTTTTTGAACTAATACCAAATTTCTAAATCCATGACAGACATCCACGCTCGAATGCTTGCCAAACCTTCATTCGTTGTGACGCGAATAAAGAAAAATGGTATAAGTAGGGAGGCACAATTATTTGTAGGATGGGTTAGCGGTAGCGTAACCCATGCGGGCGTTGGGTTTCATGCTTAAACCGTTCGGCAAAAGCTCACGGCCGAAGCCCAACCTACGTTCTTGATTAAGTTTTGTAACAATTTGAGAGATTTTTTTTAAGTAGAGCCTGTTTATTTGTCCAACTTTGACCAGAAAATCTTGGGTATATTTGTCAACTTTTGGGTATTTATGTTCAAGAAAAACTCCTATAAATTGGACAAAAAAATAGATAAATATTGCCAAAAAAAACTTTTCTAAAACACTTGACTTTTTTTGAAAATTTTCGCTATAGTTCTCTCAAGTCAAATAAAAAGTTATCAGCGAGCTTAACCCTTGCCTAACTTCTTTTGATGGCTATAGTACACACAATTAACGCTGGATAATTCAGTTATGATGACAACCAACAAATTAACCAAAACCTTTGCTTCTGGCTCCCTAGCCATTGGGGTTCTCGCCGGCGCGGTGCTTACCGCTACCAGTGCCAGTGCCGCCAGCATGTTAACTTGGGCGCAATGGACGGGCGGAACTCCTCTTGAAAAAGGGGACAAAAAAGTTACGTTCGTCTCGGAAAATGGCTTTGGGGCCGAGGCTCTGGATGATGTTGAGCTGATAGGGATGGGCCATCATTATTATTTCCTATACGATGCCACGACTCTGGGTTCCCCTGATCCCAATATTAGTTCCGGGTCTTTCACATATACAATCGAGGTCACTGACCCCAACAAGTCTATTGTCGGGGTTGACCTAGATTCAGACGTATCATCCAACTACGGGACTGTAACCGAGACATTTGATGAGATACCTGGGCTCTCCTTAGTTTCAGTTAACGGCTCAGCGGATCCTGCTGTCGGTTTCGAACCTATCCCCCCCCATAAACTGTTGACCGTCACAAATACCCTATCTAATCCTGGTAGCCCCACTGAAGGTCTATTCCAACTCCAAAATTCCTTCCACCAAGTTCCCGAACCGGGTACTATCCTGGGACTTCTGGCAGTGGGTGGTTTAGGATTGGTTTCCCGCTTCAAGAAACAAAAATAACAGTTACCAATGTGTGCAAGACATTGATAACTGTGACGTTGAACAAGAATAGCTAAAGGTTAGATGCCCTATAGGGATTTCTAGCTTTTAGCTTTTTCTTATCGCGTTGATTCTAACACAAGTCAAGACCTGATTTTGGTTTTTAATCAACTTCTGTAGGGGCGTACTGCGTGCCATTGGTATCAACTTAAGCAAGAAGCTTAATTATAAAAAGTAGCTGATTATCCAAGAGGAAGGAAGTAAAAAATGGTAAAATAAGGCGGAGAAGTCAGAGGTGGGTCAGTGAAAAAGCGCTCTAAGCAACGACCGAGAAAACAGGGGAATCCAGATTTGCGGCGACCACATCAATGCCCAAGCCCAGAAATCCCACAAGTAATAGAAGAACTTAAAAAATATCTAGAGCCAAGATTATTTACGCCGCTAAAATATATGCGAGGAAATCATGAAAAAATCATGAGAGATAGATTATTAACCTTACCCGTGGTGGTCGCCTTATTGGTAAGCTTAGTCTATCGCCAGATAGCGGAGTTAAGTGAAGCTGTAAGAGTCTTAAAAGAGGAAGGATTACTCTGGTTAGAACCTCTAAAAGTAAGTAAGCAAGCTGTATCCAAAAGATTGATGAGCTTACCTACGGAAATCTTTGTATTGCTGCTGAGAAATATTTTAGAAAAAAGAAAAGAAATGTCAGGTAAAATTAGCATAGCTGAGAAATGGCAAAAGGTGAGAGAAAAATTCAGTGTTATTTGGATAGCCGATGGCTCAACCCTAGAGCAGCTGAGGAAAAGGCTGAAAGCTTCCGAGAAGGAATCTGGGAAATTGGCTGGAAGAATAATGATGATTGTTGAGGCATTTACGCAAGTACCTGTGACAGTATGGTATCAGAAAAATGAGAAATGTAACGATAAAGTATGGGCAGAACAATTAATAAATGAGCTACCTACATCAGGCCTGCTAGTCGTTGACCTAGGCTTTTTTAGTTTTCCGTGGTTTGACCAATTTACTGAGGAAGGAAAATATTTTCTTACCCGCATGATGGGAAAAACATCTTACCAAATAAAGCAAGTTTTGTCCGCAGGAAAACTTGACCGAGATGAGATTATTACCCTCGGTCAGTATCGCTCTAATCCTTGCCATTCGACCGTCAGATTAGTCTCAGTTCTTTGGGGAAATACTTGGTATGATTATTTGACAAACGCAGAAGTGTTGAACGTGGAAAAAAGTCGTACAAAATTTGATATTCTAGATAAGAAAACAAAGTAAATGTCCACCAATAAATGTGAATAAGCCATGCTAACAATTTTCCCAAAACTAATGAAAGAGCTTCTCAAGCCACTCCCCAAAAATGACTATCCCGCATTAAGTACATTTACTTTTGTGTCCTGTTGGATAGGTTTTGCGCTGGATAAAAGTATCGTCAGCATGAGAGACTTAAGCGCACGCCTGAAAATGCAAGGAATTAATGTCAATACGTCAACGTTTTCTAAGGCGAGTAAAATCCGAGAGACAGAACCATTTGAGAAAATCATCAATAAATTAAATAAAAGTTTAGTAAACAAAAAAGGAAAAGAAGCAGCTCAAGCTTTATTTCCAATTGACTCGACAATAATCTCACTGACAAGTAAACTGTTGTGGACAAAAGGATGGCATCAAGTAAAATTATTTTGTGGAATAAATAGTATCACCACAGAAGTGGGGGGGATTGTGATCAATTTTGGTCAAGGACATGACTCTAAAGAAGGGAAAAAAACTAGAGAAGAAATTCCTGTAAATGCAGTTGGGGTAATGGACAGAGGCTTTTCTTCTAATGAAAGAATCAGAAAATTATTAGAGAAAAAAGACAAGCACTTTGTTTTAAGGGTAAAAAATGATATGAAGCTAGAAATGCTGGAAAATGGCCAG
>NZ_JADEXI010000393.1:0-4420 GCF_015207185.1 Microcystis sp. LEGE 08355
ATTATTGGCCGTAAAATACAGTGTACCATTGACATCTGTTAGGTTGCTGACGCTGGAAGTATTACTTCCGGGATAAATATCGAGTAGCGAGACAACACCAGTAGCTGGATTGGCTCGCCACAGTTCGATGCCATTGACATCATCGTTAGCGGTGAAATAGAGAATGTCTCCAATTTTAATAAAGTTGCTGGGATTAGAGCCAAAGCTAGTAGAGTTAATATCGGCAACAAGAGAGGGTTCGGTAATGGTTGCTCTCTCAACTGCAATACTCACGCCACCAATACTAATTACCCCCGCATCATCCTCCGCTTTCATATAGGCCAAAGCCTCCTCAGACAGACTTTCCCCCAACACCAACGAGGCAAAAATTGCCCCCTCATCTCCCGGCGCATCTGTACTATTCAACAATCCATCCACATAATGGCCATACTCCTCCAACAGTAAAGCCACAATTGCCCCTAAATTGCCCAGATTCTGACTCAGAAACTCGTAAGATATGTAAATTCGATTATTTGCTATTGCATAAGCCCCATTTGCCCCATTAAGGTCATTTCCTGAAACAATTTCCATGATGGGAAAGCCAGTTAAATCGCCTGCTTGCCACTGGCTTTGTAATTCATCAGTATTAACTGCCGTGCCGAAGGCTACCTGTATTTTGTCGCCAAAGGCAGAATCATCAGCAAACTGTTGTAATTTGCCAGAAATTAACAGCGTTGCCTGTTGTAGCGCAGAAATAATATCTGAATTGAGGGGTAACTCAGATTCTAGGGTTAAGTTAGTTGTGAGGGTATAAAGGGTGTTAGGCATGGGATGATGGGGATAAAAAAGAGAATTAAACAGGATTCAGCGATATTTTGGTGGCAAAATCGATAAATTTGCACAACAATATCCCAATGGACAACAAAGCCAATCGAGAGATTAGGAGAATAATTGGTTGGGGAATATCAAATTGATCTAAAAACTTCTCTGGGAGTATAGCCTAAGCTACCTAGCTATGTCAAGAAGTTTTTAGTAACCTCACAGGAACTTTAAAAAAACTTAACCAAATTTAGAGCATATAGCTATTGGCTATCCCCTTATTAGTTCTATATTCTGGGTTATAACTGTTGAGATTGTTTGGGCTGCCACCGGTAAGGCGATGTTTATATTCTTAGGTTGTGTTAATAGCTTAATTTCTCTGGTTTTCATAGTCTAAAAACAATGGTTATCCTCTTGTATGAATAGGAGGATAATCTAAGCTGGTATCTCCCATTCAGCCGCTCATAAGTGGGTGGGTGGAATTAAATATAAAATGAACGTAGGTTGGGCTTCGGCCGTGAGCTTTTGCCGAACGGTTGAAGCATGAAACCCAACGCCCGCATGGGTTACGCTACCGCTAACCCATCCTACAAATAATTGTGCCTCCCTACTTAACTAGATAAGAGAAACTGTAGGGATTAATAAATGCCTAAGCAAAATTAATTACACATTATAAGCCGCTACTCTGTCACTAAACACAGAAAACGGGTTTCTTGAGGAAACCCGTTTGCTTGGGCGACAAACCAGAATTATTCAGGTTTGATTAACTGATTTAAATAGCCTTGAAAATCTGAGATTGAGTCAAGAGTAATCGCTTGTCTTAAGAGATTTTTTAGAAGAGAAGTGTCTTGAATTTGGCTAATCTTATTAACCAGTTCAGAAGGCACATTCTCAAAGCGAATCTCAAGGGCATCAATGACAGATTCTCTCATCCCTTTTTCCATTCCCATTCTTTCAACACTGGTAATATAAGGCATTCTTTTTTCCTCCTCGTACTGATTTAATTCCTGTTGAAACTCCTGTTCTAATAACTGATAACTGATAACTGATAACTGATAACTGATTACTGATTACTGATAACTGATAACTGATAACTGATAACTGATTACTGATAACTGATAACTGATTACTGATTACTGATAACTGATAACTGATTACTGATTACTGATTACTGATAACTGATTACTGATTACTGATAACTGATTACTGATTACTGATTACTGATTACTGATTACTGATTACTGATTACTGATTACTGAAAAGTTTCGCTAATCTTTAGATAAATTGCCAGAAACATACCAAGTAAAACCACCGCCGATAACTGCCATAACTGCTAAAGCTAATAATACTGGTCGGAGTCCGAATTGAGTTTCGGCGATACCCGCAACAGCTAAGGGTAAAGAGAGGGCAATATTAACGGCATTGTTTTCTAAACCAAAGACTTTACCGCGCATTTCGGGGGGTGTATCTGCCTGTAGGGTAGTTTGCATGGGAACCCCGACTAAAGCGGCAAAAATCCCTAATAAAGCCGTCATAGCGAAGGCTAAAATTAAACTCTTTGTTGCTAGAGATAAACCGATTAAAGCTGCCGCCATACCCAGGGAACCCCAGAGACTTAATTGGGTGTGGGAGAATTTTTGACCCCAATAACCCAAAGTAATGGCACTAACTGCCATTCCTGCACCACAGGAGGCTAATAAAAAGCCGAATTGAGAAGCTTTTAACCCGGGTAGTTTTTCCGCCATACTGACGGCTAATACTGATAGAGCTGCAAAAATACAGAATAAGATGACTAATTGAATCAGAGCGTTACGAACTTTATGATTTTTGTTGAGGTAACGAATGCCGTCGCGGATATCTTCCCAAACATGGGGCTGTTCTGCGGTAGGAATAACATATTTTTCGTTAGTTCGCAGGATAATTAGAATTAAACCAGCAATTATATAAAAAGCACCGACAATCATCACTTTGCCAATATCAAATTGTCCGGCTCTCGTGCCGAAAATGCTATCGGCAAAAGCTAATAGAGGTTCACCGATGGCAAAACCGATAATTAATACCGCCATGGTGGTTAAAGTGTTGAGGGAATTAGCCGGTAGAAGATGACGACGTTTTACTACTAATGGCAGGGTAGATTGTTCGGCGGGGGCAAAAAATTGGGTTAAGGTGGAGACAAGAAAAGTAATGACTAACAATAGGAAAAAACCGAAGGGTAAATTAAATTCTCCTTGTAGCCGGTAATGCCAATTTCTTAAACCGTCAGGCAACCAACCGAGGGGAACGGCTAAAGTTTGCTCGCGCACTAACCATAATAATAGGGGAATGAGGAGGACAAAAGCCCCGCGTAAAAGGTTAGAAATAACTAAAACTTGTTTTTTTAACCATCTATCAACATATACACCCGCCACCGAACCCACTAACACCGCCGGAATTGTATTAGCAATCATTATCGCCGATACCCAGCCACTAATCGACTGATCGGCTTTTTGGTAATGGGTGGCAATTAGGGAGATCATCAGGACTAAATAGAATTTATCCGCTAATTGGGAAAAAATTCCCCCCGCCCAGAGAATGAGAAAGCGCGGGTTTTTTAGCACTGGGGCAAAACCCTGGCTAGGATTGGATTTGGGCGCACGTTTAGGCAAGCGGTTCATGGTTTCTGCGTCGGATTGCCTCGGTGAGGAATCGGAAGAATTAAAAACAGGAGTGGGGGAGGCGCTAGACGTAGCGTCGTCAGTTTCTGAGTCAAACAGTTGCATTATGATGATTTTTGCTATCTGTTTAAAATTCTAAGGGAGATAAACCCTCAACTAATGCCGAGGAGCGAAAAGTTTTTCCCAGATGGTACTGAGTATAGCGGCGCAGCAGGCGATCGAGGTTAATCCAAGCTAGTTCTGAGGCAGGGTTTTCTGGTGGGGGAAAATCTGTTTTTCCTAGGCATTGCAGTAATTGCAGTTCTTGCAACGTCAGTTTACTATCGATTTTGGGCGGGTTGATTGTTTCTGTTAGGGCAGCTAGATCTATTATTCCCCCTGCCTCAAAACTAAATCCTAGGCAATTGTCCCCAATTAAAGCTTTTCCCGTCAACAGGCAGTTATGGACTTGCGGCACTAAGCCAGCAATTATTAAGAAATGAAAAATTGCTTGACAAAGGTAGGGAAGTATGTATTGATTTTCGTCGAGGACTTCAATTCTGGCCAGATGGCTGCAGATTAATTCGTATAATTCCCTCTGGGGTTGTTCGCTCATTGCGATCGCTAAAACCAGTTCGCAGAGGTATTGACTAACGGTGAGTTTGGCGAGATTCTGACTTAATTTGGGATAAGATTCGATAGTTTCAGCTTGAACGACCTTATCTAGGGATTTTCCGGCGACTATCAACAGATTATTGACCACAAATAGTTCACTTCTACCCCGCAGGGAAGATTTATACTTGCGCGCACCTGGAGCGATGGCTCTAATTAAACCATATTCGGCGGTCAAAATAGTTAAGAGGCGATCGGCTTCTCCGAAGGCCATTCCTTGTAGATTGATTCCAGTAGCTTGATAGGTGCGAGACATCATTTAATAATTAGGGTTTGCCGAACAAGTTTGTTGGTGGGGACAGGGTGTGGGGTGTGGG
>NZ_JADEXI010000394.1:0-4399 GCF_015207185.1 Microcystis sp. LEGE 08355
CCACTTCCCCACACCCCACACCCCACACCCTGCCACCACCGAAAAGCTTTTTCAGCAAACCCTATCTAGGGCAGCGATTTCGGTAATATCTCCCTGGGGTTGGTCGCGAAAATTAGCGCGATAAATTGCCCGAGCGTCTTTATCTATATCACAGGAAAAAACACAATCAGATTCTAAGTTTTGTTGGCGACAAACTTGTTCAATTGCGACTCGAAACCCTCCCAAACCACAAAAAAGGTCAATAAAACGAATTTTTTTACTATCTTTCAGGAGATTCATCGATAATTAAAATTGCAGCGATAGGGATATTCTCTTTGATTTTAACTTATTCAACTTTCACCAAAGAGCGGACGGTAAATATTTCATTGGCCTGTAGGGGTTTAATCGCCGAAATTGGCACAGTAACTACTGAAATTGACTCACCGAGAGCGTTAAAAACCTCTAAAATTGCTCCCATTTCGCCATTGCTAGGATGGGGGATTAAATCCACTAAGAATAACAGAATTATATAATTTGCAATTCATCCTGTTTAAGATTTTGAATCGATTCAATCTTGGAAACTTCTACAGCGATAACTGTATAGGCTTTTCCCTGATTATTTAACACTTCTAAAACATAGCCATCCTCTTGGCCTTCGGGACTAGGACAATAATCCACGATAATCGCGTGAGTGCCACGAGACAAATTAGATTCTGGCAAATCTTCGGTTAATTGAACTTCGGAAAACATATCAAATTTCATAGTCTAACTCTTTTAATCTGGTAATAAAGTCACAAATCTTGTTTCTTTCGTAAGTGAGTCGATAATCCAATAGGTAGAGACTCGTAAGTTTATCCCGTGGAACTCCTGAGATAAACTTATTCTGTATTGTTACATACAGCCATGAATCATTATCGCCCTAACTCTTGTGTTTCCAATGAATTGGCAATTAATCAGAATTAATCTAAATTGTTTCGCTCAAGCCAACCTAAGAGGCTGTTGTGTTGGCGTTGAAAGCTTTGCCGTGTTCTTCTCGAATTTTATGAATTTCTTCAGCATACTTGAGAGTAAACCCGTAGGATTCCGCAGCCTTTTCCGCAGCAATGCGAGACTTAACTAAATAGTCATGGATAGACGTGCATTCCTCCGATAATCTTGTTTGAGTTTTATCTTTTTCTTGCAAAATCTCTGAGTGGATCATAAGTTATTCTCCTCTTTGAATAGTTCAAGTGGTGTGACAATTTCAGGTGTTGACAAACCAAGGCGGGCATTGATAACGCGAATATGCTTCCGTTTGTTAGCATTCGCTAGGTGGTTGCAATTCCAAGTAACGAGATATTGAATGTCGAAATAGCTGGCATAGGCAAGATGTAGAGCGTCGCCCACAAGAGACCTTGGCATGACATAGTTGGCAAGATAAAACTCGACAACTTGTTCAAGAGCAGAAGTCGGCGGTAGTAAAGGAATCGTCGAAACCAAATGAATAATTTCAGCTTTACGCGGATAGTTTCCGTTGGTTAGTTCTTGAAGCACGGCATCCGAAATATATAAATCATAATAACTGGACATCTCCGACCACCACTTCCTTGTGATTTCGGTAAAAGTTTTTAGAGCTTCACGCTCATCAAAGTAATAACTCGGAACCGTGGAATCCAAGTACACTTTTTCTTTCATGATAATAACTGATCGACAAGACTAAATTAAAGCCTGAAGCAGCCGTATGGTAGCCCCCTCTATTCTACTATCCTATCTCTGTAACGAAGTTATTGCACTGTCATGCTTGACCTCGATCATTTCTCATAGCGATCGCACTTGATCGCATTGAAACTTCTCCATTTTATCCCAAACATTAGCGGTGCGTTACACGCGCGTTTTCGCACCCTACAAGATCAGCGATCGCACTCCTCTTATATTGTTACATACAGCAATGAATTGTTATCGCTTTAACTCTTGTGTCGGCAATGAATTGGCAATTAATCAGAAATTAATATAAGCAATTATTGTAGGTTGGGTTGAGCGAAACAATACTGGGTCGAAAATGGCTCAATTTGATTGTTTAAGCGAAACCCAACCACCCCAAAGGTTACTCTTTGTTGGGTTTCCTTGCGTCAACCCAACCTACGAGGCTGTACGGTAAGACATTAACTCGTAAGGTGTACAGATTAGCGGTAATTTGTAGCCGAAATCCGCGCATATATTGAGAAGTTTTTTCTGAATTTGAGCATTAGTAATATGTTTACAGTTCCATGTTAACAGATAAAAGTCGCGGACAGGATGCAGGTGATCGGTTACGCTTCGATATACTGGCAATAGGTGGCTGGTTGGGGAATTGGCAGCCCTTCCTCTTGTAATCCATCCAGATGAAATTGAATTGCTTCTTTCATATTTTCTGTGATTTCCTCTAGGGTTTTACCTGTAGTAACACAACCGGGTAAATCAGGAACATAAGCGGAATAGTTATTTTCAGCTTTTTCGATAATAATCGCATAACGCATTAGTTATTGTCTCCTTCTTCTAGATATTTATTCAATTGAGCTTGTTTGAAAATACTCCGTAAAGTCTTAATCGCTAAATCATCGGATGGCTTACCCGGAACAGTAACTAAACCTGATTTCAGAGAATGTTTGAATTGTCGGTGGCTTCCCCTTGTTCTCGATAAATACCATCCATCTTGTTCTAGTAATCTAATTACATCTCTAACTTTCATATTATATGTGATTCTTAAAAATTGGCTGTTACCTTTATATGTTACATTTTACAAGTCTCGACGCGAGAGAAGAGAGCACGCACTACGACGACCCGACCCCCATCCGACCGTAACGATTGAGAACGCCGACTGGAGGTGACACGGGAGTGCCCCCCGGGGTGAGGTCCATAGGTCAAAAGTAACATCCCTGTAGTATATCCAGCTATCATTCACTCGCCAGCCGATTTTATCCCCGAAAGTGTTCCAGATTTCTTCATTATACTCCTGCGTCCCACCGAGTTCGCGGTAGATTTTCGCCTGCACGGAAAAACCAAAGCGACCGCCACTATATTTAACCCATAATTGGTCAATGGTTCGCAAATCCTCGCAGGGAAAATTATCGATATCCTCTACCCGTAGCCATCTCTCTTTTGTTCGGTTGGCAGCCTGTAGCATCACTGTTGCGGTTTCTTCGTCCGCTTGCTTCCATTGCTGCCGTCTTAATAAATCTTCTAAGTTCCGATAATCGATTCCTTTGGCACTTTTAAGCTGAATAGATGGGGGAGTTTGGGGAACGGAAATAACGGGATTAATGGGTTTTTGAATAGTTGTCTGGGGTATAGAGACTGATGTTTTTATCTGCAAAGCTTGCAACACTTCCGAGGCGGATTGATAGCGTTTTTTTGTACCAAACTCGATTAATTTATCAAGAATATTCCCTGAATCATTACTAACAGGATTATCCACTAACCACTGTCGCCATACCCATTGGTGTTCCCCCCCATCGAATAAATCAAAGGGAGATATTCCAGTTAATAAATAAAGGCAAGTTACACCCAAACTATACAAATCACTGGCATTAACTGCCTTGCCATTTCCCTGTTCTGGGGCAATATATTCGGCAGAACCGATAATTGTTCCCGTCATGGAACGATTTAAAGGACTGACAAATTTTGCCGCACCAAAGTCCACTAAAATCAATTTATTATCGCTTTTTCTGCGAATAATATTTTCGGGTTTAATGTCGCGATGAATTACTTGTTTACTATGAATAAATTCTAGAATCGGTAAAATCTCTGACAAAAGATGTTTAATTTTGGCTTCGTTAAATACTCCTTCCTGTTTTAATTCTTGTTCTAGATTTTGTCCTTCGATATATTCCTGCACGAGATATTGTCTCCCATCATTACCGGTAAAATAGGCGTAAAGTTCGGGTATTTGTGGGTATCTTCCCAAACTATCTAAACGAATCGCTTCTTCTTTAAATAATTCTGCTGCTTTTTGTAAAGTTCCTGTTCCCTGCGCTGACGGGAAAAATTGTTTAATTACACAATAGGGTTTTGAAGGTTTATCCTCATCTATCGCTTGAAATGTCTTGCCAAAACCCCCTTGACCGATTAATTTTAGCGCTCGATAACGTTCTCTGAGCAGTAATTGAGAACCGCACTTATGACAGAATTTATCCGTGGGGGTGTTTTTGTGCGAACAATCGGGATTGAGACAGAGACTCATAGCAATTATTGTAGGTTGGGTTGACGCAAGGAAACCCAACAAAGAGTAACCTTTGGGGTGGTTGGGTTTCGCTTTTTCAGTCGAATTAAGCCATGTTCGACCCAGTATTGTTTCGCTCAACCCAACCTACGAGGCTCTATCTTATGACAGAATTTATCCGTGGGGGTGTTTTTGTGCGAACAATCGGGATTGAGACAGAGACTCATAGCAATTATTGTAGGT
>NZ_JADEXI010000395.1:0-4384 GCF_015207185.1 Microcystis sp. LEGE 08355
TGGCCGTACTGTCCCCACTTTCCAATTTAGCTAATGCTTCATTGACCTTGAGCGATTTTCCCGTTAACCGATCCCTAATCTTTCCCCATAATACAGAAATTTTCGCCACAGTCTCCGCCGTAAAACGCTCGGCCAAATCTCCTGTACCTGATTTAACGAACTCCTGGATTGCTAACGTTACCAACACAATCGCGCTTAAAGGTTCAGTCATATTTAACTCCTTTGGTGTTTGGGTTGAAATACAATATTTGGGGTCGAGGTTTCTTATACCATGATTATATAGTAAAGATCGCTTCGGTGGGGTCATGGTTGATACAGTTTAATGCAGGTATCACTCTCTCGTCATGAAATAATTATTAATAACAGAAATCTCCCTCGTACTAAGCACAGCTTCCTTAAGCTATTGCCCATTTAAACTGGGTGTTATAGTGTTATAAAACCAACTAGGAAACTGGCTCTTTCCCTGCCCTCATCTGGTCTTAACGGATAATTTAGATAGGTCAGCAGTTTAACTCGCACAAATTTTTAACTGGGATTGTTGCTATACTGGTGGCTCTTGACAAAAGATCATGTTAATTATTTTTCTGATGAGGATTATTAGTCACCTTTTCATGTACTATGGATCTATGGCAATATTTTTGAAGGATCACGATCGATGCAATCCCTAATGCTCAGAGTTAAAACTGCTTGGAGAAGTAAAAAAATAAGGGGAATTATATCGCTCCTATTGCTTTTTATCTTGATGCCAATTTTTCTTTATGCTTGTTTTAGTGATCTTCCTACTCAATCATCGGAGCAACTGCAGGGAACTCTCTCGGTTTGGTATCCAGAAGAGGGAAATTTAACTGAAGTACTAGGTCTCGGGTTGCAAGAGTTTGAAAAATTAAATCCGCAAGTGACAATTCTCGAACAAGCTATTCCTGTCGATGAGATACCCGAACGTTTTTTTAAACAATCTCAAAGCGGATTGGGTGCGAGTGTTATTCTAATTTTTTCGAGAAATATACCCAGATTAGTATCTCAAGGAATACTGGAGGAAATTGACCAGAAAAATCTAGATTTATCTATTTATTATCCTCCAACCCTGAAACAAGTTAGCTATCAAGGAAAAATCTATGGCATTCCCTTAGGTTCTCGTACCAATGTACTGTGTTATAATCAAAAAAAATTACAAGTTAGTCCCGATCCGGAGCTAAAGCAACCTCCCACCAGTTTAGAGGGATTAGTGGAACGTGCGCGCAAAGGTTATTCTGTGGGGATAGTTTCCTCTTTTGAAGATACTTTTTGGGGAATGGCAATTTTTGGCGGCTATTTGTGGGATGATCAAGGCAGGCTGCAACCTCGCCTATATGGTTGGGCAAAATGGCTAGAATGGCTAAAATTTGCTGCTTCACAGCCTAATTTTATCCTCAATCGTCAACGGGAATTACTCCATGATGCTTTTGCTAGAGGCCGCTTAACCTATTATGTGTGTAGTTCTATTGAAATTGCCGATTTAAAAAACAGTCTACAAGATGATCTCAGAGTCGCTTTACTTCCCCAAGAAACTCAAGGTAAAGCAGCACCAATTCTCTATACACGGGTGATGGTATTTAATCGCAATAATAGTGATAATGAAAATCGTTTGGGATTAGCTTTAGGAAAATTTCTCACTAATCCCGAACAACAATTACAAGCAATCACCCAAACAGAAAGTTTTATTCCCACTAATCGACGGGTGCAGATCGAAGGAAAATTACTACCGATCGAATCGGTATTATTACAACAATCTCAAAATGTCGTGGCAGTTCCTCTGGATGATTGGGAAAAGTCGAATCAAATTTTAGAACAAGGAGAATTTTGGTATGAAAGAGCGATCGCCGGAGAAATATCTTCCTCAGCAGCGGCCGAAAAACTGACACTTTATATTCAATCAGGTCTTGATTAAGAAGTCGGGAAAATAAATTAACATGAACAACAATATCCCCTCTCTTTCGGAGATAATTGCTAACCAATTATTATTTTTAGGACGCAGAAATGTTCAAAATCAATTAACGATCATTTTTCTGTCTTTAATTCTTGCTTGGTTATTATCAAAATGGTTATGGTCTTACTTAGAAAAAAGATTTCCTCACGTTACCAGTTTGATCCATAGTGATGAAAAGTTAACCCTCCGTCAATATTTTGCTATCCTGATACAGTTTCTTAATTTTCCAGTTATTAGCCTAATTTTACTTGACTTAAGTTATCTAATTTTTTTCGGTCAAAACTGGACAAGAGGAATGATTAGTTTATGCATAAAATTAATGTGGTTTTATTTAGTTTATCGTGGTTTATTAGCTGGATTATACGCCAAGTTTTCCGTCAAGACAATTAAATATTATCATTTGCGGCTTTTAGCACCTTTATTGCTATTATTACTCCTGAGAACAATTATTAGTTTCTACAATAATATTCAGGAAATTGCTCAAGTATCTCCCTTTAATTTATTTAATAGTCCGATCACATTGAGAAGCATATTTATTTTGATAATAGCTCCCTATTTTCTGGTAATTATTGTTATTCTTATAGAAAGTATAATTCTGAGTATTACTAATTTAAATCAGCAAGCTAGTCGCGGTGAAATTGAAGCAACTTTACTTTTAGGACGTTATTTTTTCATTGTCTTAGGTTTTATTCTCATCTTGGGTTATGTGGGAGTTAATGCCACGGCAATAGCGGCAATTACTGGCGGTTTATCGGTGGGTATTGGTTTCGGTATGCAGCAAGTAGTCAGTAATTTTATTAGCGGTATTTTACTATTATTTGAAAAAGTTCTCAAACCTGGTGATATCATTAATATTGAAGGACAGACTTCTCAGGTAAAAAAGCTAGGTATTCGAGCGACAACAGTGCAAATTCTTACAGACAATTCCGAAAAAATTATTCCCAATCAAAAGTTTTTTACTGAGGATGTCACCACCTATACGGGTAGTGATAACTTGATTTATTGTTCAATTGTTATCAGAGTTGGTTATAATTCTAACGCACAACAGGTAATGAATTTATTGCTAGACATTGCTGATCAACATCCTCACATACTTAAAAAACCGCAACCAGTAGCCTTTTTTCTTAATTTTGACGATTCTAGTTTAAACTTTGAATTAAAGTTTTGGTTGGATGATGTCAACAGAAAAAAGCGAGTAATTAGTGATATTAATTGTGCTATTCTCGCCAAGTTTACTCAACAGGGTATCGAGATTCCCTTCCCGCAACAAAATATTCACATTCGCAATGATTAGCAATTTATTCTGGTCAAAAACCCTAGCTGATTATTTTCATCTGAAGATATATCAATTCCACTTATTAAATCCATGTATTTATTGTTTTTTATTAATAGTTAATGTCTTGACATAAGATAGTATATTCAGAGATACTCAATCATATAGAATCAAAATCTCCCAGATTAATTTATCGAGGTTTTGCTGATGCTTTTTCGTCCTACTTGGCTTGGTACTTTATCGCTTGTCCTTGCCTTAAATTTGCCCCTTAGTGCCTCAGAAACCTGCGTCCCGATACCTTTGATCGGTGGTCAAGGAAACCAAGTAACCAAGACCGTTTCTCAACCGACCGTTCCTACTGTGTTCGGTGTCGATATCACTCGCAATAACTGGAATACCGATTGGGCGGTTCCGAGCGATCGCAACTGGCAAAAATTCGTGGCCACTATATCCTCGGATGAGGGTGGTTCCTTCGATATTCAGATGTACCTCAAGTACAGCGATCAAACCACGGGACAGTTTTTTAACCAACAAGATGTACGGATCGACCCGGGTAAACCCCTGACTATTACCGCCACACCGGAACCCAACGATGAACCCTATCAAGTCAATCTTTTTATCGGTGGTGTCAACCATTTCGGCAAGACCTACACGGTAACTGTTGTCGGCTGCTACCGCTAGAGCGTTTTTTTAATAGTGAGGAGTGAAAAATTATGGGATTCTCGCCCTGCCGCCTGCTGATCTGGACTTTGCTCGGTTTATCGTTTCCCGTCCCCAGTGTTCTTGCCGAAGCGATAGATGACGGGAAAGCGATCGCTCCCCTGACCGTTGCCCCTTCCTTCTGTGAGGGTTTTACCCCCTTGACCAATAGGGTCGCCCCCTTGGTATTCGAGGGGGAAACCCGAACCGAGGAATTACCCGACAGTGCCTGTGCCAAGGATCTGGCGGGAGTAGGAGCGCCCGTTTTGCCAGCCTCTCCCCCCACAGAACCCACCCCAGCTGCGACCCCGAACGCACCGGAAAATCCCGCTCCCCAAGGCCAAGAGGATCGAGGTTGGCAGATTAAATTTCAGCCCTACGCGACCATTCCGATCAATACCTACGGAACCGCAACGGCCCGGGGCCGTACCGTCAACTATCATCTG
>NZ_JADEXI010000396.1:0-4362 GCF_015207185.1 Microcystis sp. LEGE 08355
TACCTAATTTTCAGGGAAAAAGTCCCTGAATTTCCCCCTGATCACTCCCATATCTGGTACTTTTTGAGGGGAAAAAAGTCCAAAAGTCTTATCCAACAAGGTTTTTAGATTTATTCAGCAAGCCCTATTTAATCTTTCAATAGGATTAGTTTGACCAGTTTCTTGACCGACTGGTCGATGACGTTTACTGGGAATTACTGTCTTATAGGACTCCCAAAAGTCTGTGTAAGTAACAGCACATTGTCGGTAAACACCGGGTAAACTGGCCCCAAAGTTTTTTGGCTGATTGACAACTCCTATCTCCGCGCATAGCAACCAATAATACTAAATCCGTTGAGCATAATGCTACTTATAAGGACGGGCAAAAGGGGGGGATAAATAATCAGTTTTTAATAACCGTATTTAGTATAATACCCGTCATAATGATGCTTTAAAACTGCCTCAATTTTAACAATTATTACCAGAAAAAAATTCTTGTTTAGTGATTACTCATGCTCTAAAATGTACGGCTATTATGATCAATCAACTAACAGAAAGAAGAAATTTTCTCAAGTAATGGCAGAGATGGTTAATTACCCTTGCCCCCAAGGCGGGGGTGGGAGAGGGGGAGTAGGATGCCTGCCACGAATAAAGAAAATGGTAGAACCTGAGATGCCGCGATACGGAAAGACTTCACCCCCAAACCTTCTCACTCCCCTATACCTTTTAAATAGGGATAAAAAGCTAAATAGAACAGACAAAAAGCCTGTTCTATCCATGAGGAGAAAAAAACTTAAACGGTCATGATATCTTTTTCTTTTGTCGTTAATAAATCCTCGATTTTGGCGATAAATTTATCGGTGGATTTCTGCACTTGATCCTGTAAATCCCTGGATTCATCCTCAGAAATTTCGTGACCTTTTTCCCGTTTACGGATAGCATCGATCGCATCCCGGCGAATATTGCGGATAGCCACCTTTCCTTCTTCGGCCAATTTCGCCGCTAATTTGACCAATTCCTTGCGGCGATCGCTAGTGAGGGGAGGGATATTCAAACGAATGGTCTGACCGTCATTACTGGGGGTTAAACCCACGTCCGAGAGAGAAATCGCCTTTTCGATCGCCCCCATACTGGTACGATCAAAGGGTTGAATGGCGATCGTGGTCGCGTCGGGAGTGCTAATTGTCGCTAGGGACTTGAGGGGAGTTTCCATGCCATAATACTCCACCACGATCCGATCTAAAAGAGAAGCATTTGCCCGGCCGGTACGAATCGTATTAAAAGCTCTCTGGGTTGATTCGACGGTTTTCTGCATCTGGTCTTGAACTTCAGCTAACTTCACAGAATCCTCCTACCAATGTTCCAACGGGTTCACCTTTGACAGCGCGAACAATATTACCTGTCACCGACAGATCGAAAACGACTATCGGGATATTATTTTCCTTGCACAGAGCGATCGCAGTTCCGTCCATCACCCGCAGATCATGAGTCAGCACATGACCGTAGGTAAGACTTTGAAAGCGTCGCGCGTTAGGGTTATGGGAGGGATCGGAATCATAAACTCCATCCACTTTCGTCGCTTTAAACACCACTTCCGCATCAATTTCGGCAGCGCGCAGGGCCGCCGTGGTATCGGTGGTAAAGAAAGGATTACCCGATCCCGCACCGAAAACCACTACCCGACCTTTTTCCAGATGACGGATTGCTCGCCGGCGGATGTAGGGTTCAGCTAATTCCTGCATGGCAATCGCCGTTAATACCCTAGTCGGTACTTGCGCTCGTTCTAGGGCATCCTGCAAGGTCATAGCGTTCATGACTGTTGCTATCATACCAATATAATCGGCCGTGGCCCGATCCATGCCGGCCGAGGCGGCTTTCACCCCGCGAAAAATATTGCCCCCACCGACCACGATCGCCAATTGGATGCCTTGGTCAACCACTTCGGAGATTTCCTGAGCGATAGCGGAAACCACCATCGGGTCGATCCCATAGCCGAGATTGCCCATTAGGGCCTCCCCACTCAGTTTTAATAATACCCGCTTGTACGCCATGCCCTTACTACCACTCGCTAAAACAAGATCTAGATAATTTTTGTCTCCCCATAAGATAGCAGGTTTTGGCCTTGATTTAAGTTGACCAGTTCACTCTCCCCTGGGGCCGACAAGTTAAGATTAATAAATCTTTTCCTTGGGGAATTTGTATTTAGTGATACCTTTGTTATTAAAAGGAGCTTAGTTTTATAGAGAATTAATAACCGTGGTCAGCGATCGATTACTATTGGTCAACAAAAGCAATCAAGGGGCTGCTAACATCGATACCTTTGATTGGGTGTATGGGTTTCAGGATGGAACTCGTCTGATGGGAAAGGTTTGCGGTTACTTAGATCCCGATAGTAATCGTCTTCTCGATCCCGAAAACTGCAGCGCTATCTACCAGAATGCCCAGGGACAAGTCCTTAGTCGTTGGCAAGCTGGAGATTTTATCGCTTTTGAACTAACCACCACCGGGGAAAATCTCCTGCTCGTGGCTTCTAATGATAATTGTGTCAGTAATAGTCTCTGTTTGGTTTCGGGCATTAGTCGCAGCTGCGCCCAAGTTAGCGATGAAGGAAAATCCCTCGTCCGGGAGGTTTTTCAATACCCGGCTTGGTCTTTGCAGGGCGATCATAGCATTTCTAAGCCGGCTTTCAGTTGGAATTGTTCCGTATCTCCCTTTTTCCCCTTTGTTTCCCTGCGTTTTAATCTTCAGTCCACCAGCAGCAAAAAATTCTATCGTTGGACGGTTTCCCCCTATTTTCCCTTTTGTCCCCTCTTAGAAGTGGGAGAATCGCTCGCCTAATTAGGGTTTGCGGCAAAAAGTTTTTCGGTGGGGGCAGGGTGTGGGGTGTAGGGTGTAGGGTGTAGGGTTTTAGCGATTTTGAGGGGGTCAATTACCTAATTTTCAGGGAAAAAGTCCCGGAATTTTCCACCCGATCACTTCCAGATCCGGGACTTTTTGGAAACCAAAAAGTCTAAAAGTCTTACCCAACAAGGTTTTTAGATTTGTTGAGCAAACCCTAATCATTATTCTTTATTCTTTTGCAAATAATCGACTAATGCCCATAATCCTAGGCGATAACTTTCGGCCCCAAAACCGCTAATCTGTCCGATGGCTATATCGGCAATGTAGGAATGATGACGAAAAGACTCGCGTTTGTAAATATTGCTTAAGTGTACTTCCACACAGGCCATTTTTGTGCCTAATAGTGCGTCGCGGATGGCGATACTGGTGTGAGTATAAGCTCCCGCATTAATCAAAATACCGTCCTGCTGACCCCATGCTTGCTGAATCCAGTCCACTAATTGCCCTTCCTGATTGGACTGATGCGCGGTTAAATTCACCCCTAAACGGGTAGCTTCTTCGTTTAAAAACCGGTTAATCGCCTCTAAATTGACGTTACCGTAGAGATTCGGCTCTCTTTTTCCCAATAGGTTTAAATTCGGCCCGTGTAGAACCAGAATGCTTAGTTTATTCACAAATGTCCTCCCTATCACCACGAGAATTAATCTTATCTCGATCAGGGACTATTGCCGATCAACAAAATTTTTGCCGCTACGGTAATCACTGCACCAATAGTAGCACTGAGCGCACCGACGATGATCGGTAGAATGAGACCTCGGAATCCCTGGAGGTCGGAAATAGCTTTAATCATGGTAGCCTGTTCACTTTCCACCTTTTCGAGTCGTTTATCCATCCCTCCGACTTTCTCGGTTAAAGCAACCAATCCTATCGATTTAAATTGTTCATTTTCCACTTTTTCCAGTCGTTTATCCATACCTACGACTTTCTCGGTTAAAGTAGCTAATCCTATCTCTACTTTATTTAATCTTTCATCGATTCTGTCAAAGCGCTCATCAATCTTGTCAAATTTTTGATTAACGTCCCTTTGTAGATTGTCTATTTTTCCCTCGATCCTGGTCAGAATAGTTTCTAGGGAATAAGTGACGGTTTCTCCTGACATTCTGGTAAACTCCCCTTAGTTTTATCTTGATCCTCCTCCCATTCTCGCTTTATCCATGGGAGACTACCGCTCAACTAAACTTACTCAAACTTACTTAAAAGCCTGAAAGCTTAGTCATTCGTAGTGGGTCAAGCACTACAGGATTAAACGGCAAACCCTTTATTCCCTGGTCAATGACATCAGGAATTACTTTTCTAATGATGTTAAATGACCCATTGACATCGGCATTTAACAACTGATTTGTTCCCATTTTATAAAGTCCCCTAGCTAACCTTTTTCCCTTAAATAATGGTTTTTCTTCACCATATTTAGGTAACTCATCCCTATCTAAAGCACTGGATTGTGAGGTATAGGATTCTTCAGTTATTATGACTTTTATTCCT
>NZ_JADEXI010000397.1:0-4350 GCF_015207185.1 Microcystis sp. LEGE 08355
GCGTAAATCGTGGGCTAACATAGCCAAAATTTGGTCTTTAAATTTTAATTGTTCTAATAATTCTTCCTTTTCCTGTTTAAGACGAAAAACCTCATCGGCGATGCGGATGAGTTCGCCCGAATGTTCCACCTCTTGAAGTTGTCCATCCTCAGCGTGATGATTTTTGACCTCCTCTTTAATCGCTTTTTGCCAGCGTACCAACCATTTTTTAAACTGTTCCACCAGATTACTGCCCGCGAGGGTATGACGGGGGCCGGGGGCAATTTTGACCAAGGCAGGGGTAGCTACAAGGCGAAAATGTTCGACTAAATGAGGTTGCTGGCGAATTTCGATGATCTGTAGGTCAATCGGGTAATCAGACTTTAAAGACTGGAGATAGGACTGAATTTGACGGGTAATTTCTTGAGAACTGGGACGGTCATCAACAAACAGCAAAAGTTGAATCGAGAGAGGCGTTGTCGTCTCTCTTCCTAAAGCAGTCAGTGGCTCGTTAGATGGGAGCATCGGAAAATTAGTAAACCTAGGGATTGACGAGATCGATCGATGATCGATCGACTTTTATCATATTCTTTATTGTAGAAGCTTAAGATAGTATAAAATCTACTCAACCTAATCTTAAAGTTTTATTCCTTAATTCTAAGAAGAAATCCTATGGCTTTTGGCTATGTTGCCCTAGTTCTCCACGCTCATCTCCCTTTCGTCCGCCATCCCGAAAGCGATTACGTCCTCGAAGAAGAATGGTTATACGAAGCAATCACAGAAACCTACATCCCTCTCCTGCAAGTTTTTGAAGGTCTCAAGCGGGACGGTATCGATTTTAAAATGACCATGAGCATGACTCCGCCGTTGGTGTCGATGCTGCGGGATCCGTTACTGCAAGAGCGCTATGAAGAACACTTAGGTAAGTTAGAAGAATTAATTGCTAAAGAAATCGACCATAATCAACATAATGGCCATATTCGCTACTTAGCCGAATATTACGCTGAATCCTTCCAAAGTATCCGACAAACTTGGGAAAAATACGATCGAGATCTGGTCAAAGCTTTTAAACAATTCCTCGACAGTAATAACCTAGAAATTATCACCTGTGGTGCGACCCATGGTTATATGCCCCTGATGAAAATGTACCCCCAAGCGGTGTGGGCGCAAATTGAGGTGGCCTGTCAACACTACGAAGAAAATTTCGGTCGTCGTCCCAAGGGCATTTGGTTGCCGGAATGTGCCTACTACGAAGGGGTAGAAAGAATGTTAGCCGATGCGGGCATTCGTTATTTCCTCGTCGATGGCCACGGTATTCTCTACGGTCGTCCGCGCCCCCGTTACGGCAGTTATGCGCCGATTTTCACAGAAACCGGGGTGGCTGCTTTCGGTCGTGACCACGAATCTTCCCAACAGGTTTGGTCTTCCCAAGTCGGTTATCCGGGGGATATAGTTTATCGGGAATTCTATAAAGATTTGGGCTGGGAAGCGGAATACGAGTATATTAAGCCCTATATCATGCCCAACGGTCAACGCAAGAATATAGGCATTAAATACCACAAAATTACTAGCCGGGACGGTGGTTTATCGGAAAAAGGGCTTTATGACCCCTACTGGGCCAAAGAAAAAGCCGCCGAACACGCGGGCAATTTTATGTATAATCGCGAGCGGCAAGTGGAGAGTTTAGCCGGAATTATGGGCCGTCCTCCCCTGGTTGTTTCTCCCTACGATGCCGAGTTATTCGGTCACTGGTGGTATGAAGGACCCTGGTTTATCGATTTTCTGTTCCGCAAGTCTTGGTATGACCAAAATATCTACCAAATGACCCATTTAGCCGATTATCTCCGGTCTAACCCCCATCAGCAGGTCTGTCGTCCTTCCCAATCCAGTTGGGGTTATAAGGGTTTCCATGAATACTGGCTGAATGAAACCAACGCTTGGATCTATCCTCACCTGCACAAAGGCACGGAACGGATGATTGAATTAAGTCATCATGAAGCGGAGGATGAATTACAGGAACGGGCTTTAAATCAGGCAGCCCGGGAGTTATTATTAGCACAATCTTCTGATTGGGCGTTTATTATGCGAACCGGTACGATGGTTCCCTATGCTGTCCGGCGCACTCGTTCCCACCTGCTGCGGTTAAATAAAATCTATGAAGATGTGAAATCGGAGAAGATTGACTCTGGTTGGTTGGAAAAAGTCGAGGAAATCGATAATATTTTCCCCAATATTGATTATCGCGTCTATCGACCTCTGTAATCTTTGTTAGAGATTAATAAAAATTTTGGTGCGTTACAAGCTGTAGCGCACCTTGTTGCTTTCTGATTCTATCCGTGCCAATTAATTCGGCGTTGCTGATTTTAAGGATGAATTATTCTCTAGGCCATTCTTAAAACTTGGGACTAAGTTAACTTGTAGATACGATGCACAATTAGCATTCAGATATTGATGGCTGCAACGCCGATTTTATTATTTAGTGCAAATGTATTATTGGCTACAGCTGATTGAACGTTCGGTCAAGTGCCGAACAGCGATTATTTTTGGATCGTAACCGATAGCGTCAACCTCCGTTCTGCCCCCTGATTTTTTAGGGCTGCCCGGCCAGTTCCGACTCTAATTTGGCTAGAATCTGGGGTTTAAGTTGATCGAGTTTCTGTTTTAGCATCCGCTTGCTAATTTGCGGGCTGCCACCTTGGCCCGATTGACCATCGGTCAGCCATTGCTGCAAAATTTGGCGTTGATTGGCGGGAATATTAACGGTGATCACATTTTCACAGATGTTGCTGCCTTCGAGGGGGAAAAATAAAATCCAGTATTGACCGGCTTCGGCGAGGGTTTTGGTCATTTTTTGACCTTGGGGGGTTTTTAAGTCCAAATAACAAGGCAACCAGCGGGGGATCCATTGACGATGATAGAGGACAGTAATCCAGAGAATCATCGGGTGAGGTGTGGGTAAAAAGAGGAATTGATTATAACGGACACTAGCAACCCGGACGGCGATATCTTCTCGATCCAACATTACCCATAAACTGGGAAAAACGCCGTCAGCAGCCTGGAGACAGCGTGAGAAGACAATTTTTTGGCGCGGTTTATCCTCGGGCCAACTGGACTTGACACAGATATCCCTCGCATTAGCAGCAGAAACAATGGTTTGATTGAAATCACGAGGGGTTTTAATTTTGCGGGTGTAATCGTCGGTTTTTTTGACTATTTCATTTTTGACTAGGGGTTCAAGTCGTTCGAGACGTTGTAGTATATCTGTAACACTTGACGGGCGATCGCTGGGTGCTTTGGCCAAGCAGCGCAGGATTAACTGTTCTAATTCTGGCGGTAATTGCAAGCTAGAATGAAAGGAACGGGGTTCGGCGTAGTGGTGAACCTCATACCAACCGCCAAAGGAGGGATTATCGGGAAAAATGGGCGTTTCTCCCGTGATCATCTCGTACATCATAATCCCAAAACTGTAGATATCAGAACGATGATCGAGTTCTTTACCTTCCATCTGTTCCGGGGAACAATAGGCTAAGGTTCCCATAAACGATTGGGTTTGGGATTCTCCCGATTGGATGAGTTTAGCGATGCCAAAATCGAGAATTTTCACCAATTCCCCTAATCCTGAGTCCTCAATCACCATAATATTGCTTGGTTTGATGTCCCGGTGAATAATCGGACACATCTCCCCTTGGAAGATAATACCCTTATGGGCGCATTCTAGGCCGAAACAAATCTGACGGGTGAGATTGAGAAAGCGCGGGAGGGGCAGCGGCTGATGTTTGATGATTTCACTCATGCTCTCCCCCTGCAAAAATTCCATGACGTAGAAGGGGACTTCCTTGTCATCTACACCATAATCACGAACTTTAACAATATGAATACTTTTTTCGCCTAAAAGTGCCGAAATAGTCGCCTCTCGCTCGAAGCGCTCACGCATTCTTTGGTTGAGGAGAGTTTGCGAGAGGAATTTCACGGCGACGGTTACGCCACCTAATAGTTTATCTTCTGCTCGATATACTTGTCCCATGGCGCCGCTACCGATCAACTCGACCAGTTGGTATCGATTGGCAAGTAAGCTCCGATGTCTAGATTCTGCCGACATAGCTAGGCTACTGTGTTAATTATAGTGAGTCTGGTGGAGAGAGTTTTGGTTCTTCGTTACTTGGTCTGGTTCGAGCAGGGGGCATAAATCGACTAAATCCTTATCTGGCAAGAGACTTAATTGATTAGCTCGTTCTAGATCGAAACCAATTGGCAAAAATCGCAGCCATGTCTTTCTATATAAGGGTTTTATCCCTTATAACCCCCGTCCATTACATAACACAAGCCGAAGATCCTTTTTTTCGGGCTAAAAGCATCATTTTTAACATATAT
>NZ_JADEXI010000398.1:0-4346 GCF_015207185.1 Microcystis sp. LEGE 08355
CCTTTGGGGGTAAGATACTTGGCAATTGTCACCGCTAATCCCGAACCGTCACTGAGATTGCGTACCGATTGCACTAATCCCTTACCAAAGGTTTTCGTACCGACAATAACCGCCCGATCATGATCCTGTAAAGCTCCAGAGAGAATTTCACTGGCACTGGCGGAACCACCATCGACGAGAACAACCAGCGGTTTATTAGTCAAAGCTTGATTGTTGGCCCGTTGACGTTCCGTCACCCCTTTGCGATCGACCGTAGAGACAATTAAACCATCGGGTATCCACATCCGAGCGATTTCGATGCTGGCGTAGAGTAAACCGCCGGGGTTAGAACGCAGATCGAGAATATAACCCTTCACCTCTTCGGCTTCCAATTCGCGAATCGCTTGACTCATATCGCCACTAGCTTGGGCGCTAAATTGATTAAGACGGATATAACCGATTTTACCGATCGGGGTGTTTTCCGTGTGGGCGCGCACCGGGTGAATTTCAATTTTGGCCCGGGTAAGAGTCAATTCTTTCTTCTCCTCACCCCGTTGAATCGTGATCTTAACGCTTGTCCCCACTTTGCCGCGGATCATGCTCACCGCTTGATCGAGTTCCATGCCTTCGGTAGATTTACCATCGATAGCGATAATCACATCTTTGGGCAGCACACCAGCTTTAGAAGCGGGAGTATCTTCAATAGGTGAAACCACGACTAACTGCTTGGTTTTCTCATCTTTGGTCAATTGAATCCCTACCCCAGTCAATTCTCCCGATGTATCGATCTTCATATTGTTAAACTCTTTGGGATCCATAAAACGGGTATAGGGATCATTGAGAGTTTTCAACATCTCGCGGATAGCGGTGTATGCTTCCTCTTGATTTTTGTAGGAACGATTTAAATACTGATTGCGGATGGCGTTCCAGTCCGATTGATTAAAAGTGCCATCTAAATAACTGCGGTTGATGATCTGCCAAACCTCATCAACGGTTTCCTTGGGACTTTCCTGAAAAAAAGCTTGACTTTGGGAGAGTCGGAATCCCGCCCCCGTGACGGCGACGGTAGACAGGACCACTGCTGTAGCACCGAGAACAAGTCCGCGTTTGTTGATAACCATAGGTAATTTTCGGATAAATTAGGCTGTTCTTGCCAGAACGCTCTTTCTGGCTGACCGTCGAAATATCTTGGCAAAAAGGAGCGTTTAGGTTTACTGGAGACAGACAAAAGAACGCCTGTAGACTACTACTGTTATAACATTTATTATCTCTTTCTTTGTCAAACTGATTACTTGAGTAGCGATCGAGTTGCCAGCAGCCCACCTTGCGACCTAAGATAACAGCAAAACTGTCCTGGATTTTCCCTATGAGCGATCAAATCCTTTCTTCCCTCTCCCTAGAACAAAAACGACAAAACCTGCGCCACCAAAGGCGATCAAAGGTGTGGCAAGCCCTAGGTCGCTTTCTGGTGGTTAGTGGTTTAGCGACGGGATTAGCTTGGGGGATGACTTCACCCTATTGGACAATTAGCAAGGCCGGACAGGTGGAAATCGCAGGCACGGAATTAATGTCACCCGAGTCGATTCGTGCTTGGCTAAAATTAAGCTATCCTCTGTCTCTCTGGGAATTACCCACCCATCAATTGCGAGAAAAATTAGCGGCTATTCCCGCTATTGCCGACGTTAAGATCGAGCGGCAATTATTACCCCCGAAAGTGATTGTTTCTATTCAAGAAAGAAAACCTGTTGCCCGTTGGCGTTCCCATCAACAGCAAGGCTTTTTAGATGCCACCGGAACGATAATTCCTCAAAACTATTATGGTCGAACTCTGCCCAAAACCCAATTACCTAGCCTAGAAGTGCTTGGTTACGACCGACAATATCAACAACAGTGGCAAAAAATTTATCCCTTAATTGATAACTTATCAATTAAAGTTACCGCCATCGATTGGCGCAACCCTAGTAATCTTGTACTAAAAACTGAACTGGGACAGGTCTATTTAGGTTTTTATAAAGATAGATTGCCCGAAAAATTAACCGCTCTCGTACAATCGCGGCCATTGTCATCCAAGATACCTCTAGCGCGAATTCTCTACATTGACCTGAGTAATCCCGATGCTCCCACTGTACAATTAAAACCGCAGCCAGCCCCTATGGTTGCCAAAGTAACGGCAACTCCTAGGGATTAACTGGAATTGATCAGCAAATAACCGCAATTATTCCCTTTAGGTATTGCCAAAAACCCCAAATTATGATTTTCTGAACCAGAAACTGATAATGTAGATACTGGAACCGACATAATATTAGTGATAGTGTTAACATTGCATCTCTGATTCATCAAACCAATAACAGAAGCTTGTACTAAGAGTGTTCCAATTCCAATGACATCGATTAATGAAATCGTTCCCACCTATCCCAATCTGAACAGTAACGATTATGCCAGTTCAGCTATGAGCGAAGATAATCATTACTCTCAGAATAATGCTGGAGTATTATTTACTCGCCCCCATGAATCACAGATGACACCCCGAGAAGAAAGTCGTAGTAATCGCATCGTGCCAAGTAATGTCGCCAAGATCAAGGTGATCGGGGTCGGCGGTGGGGGCTGTAACGCCGTTAACCGCATGATCGCCAGTGGCGTGACTGGAATCGAATTTTGGGCAATTAACACCGACGCCCAGGCCCTGGCCCACTCCTCCGCCCCCCAAAGGTTACAAATCGGGACAAAATTAACCCGCGGCCTAGGGGCGGGGGGCAATCCGGCGATCGGACAGAAAGCGGCGGAAGAATCTCGGGATGAAATCGCCCAAGCATTGGAAGGAACCGATCTAGTCTTTATTACCGCCGGCATGGGCGGCGGCACGGGAACGGGGGCCGCTCCAATTGTGGCCGAAATTGCCAAAGAAATCGGCTGTTTGACCGTGGGAGTTGTGACTCGTCCCTTTACCTTCGAGGGTCGTCGTCGCACTAATCAGGCCGATGAGGGGGTGGGCGGTTTACAAAGTCGGGTCGATACCCTGATTATTATCCCCAATAACCAGTTATTACAGGTAATACCCGCCGACACTCCCCTACAGGAGGCTTTTCGGGTCGCTGATGATGTGCTGCGGCAAGGGGTACAGGGTATCTCGGATATTATCACTATCCCCGGTCTGGTAAATGTGGATTTCGCCGATGTGCGGGCAGTGATGGCCGATGCGGGTTCGGCCCTAATGGGCATCGGCATCGGTTCGGGAAAATCTCGGGCTAAGGAAGGCGCGATCGCGGCTATATCCTCACCGTTACTGGAATCCTCGATCGAAGGGGCGAAAGGCGTAGTCTTTAACATCACCGGCGGTCAAGATCTAACCCTACACGAAGTCAATGCCGCCGCCGAAATTATCTATGAAGTGGTGGATCCCAACGCTAATATCATCTTTGGGGCAGTAATTGACGAGAAAATGCAGGGAGAAGTCAGAATTACCGTCATTGCCACCGGTTTTTCCGGCGATTCCCCCTCTCGTCCCACCGGTAGCAAGGTGGTGATCAATACCCCCGCACCCAGTCCAGCAGCCACTCCCGAACCACCAAAACCGGCGGGATTAGATATCCCCGAATTTCTGCAACGTCGTCGTCCTTTTGATCGCTAACCTCCTATGACTGCCATTGCCCTCACCATCGCCGGTTCCGATAGTGGTGGCGGCGCGGGAATTCAAGCTGATTTGAAAACCTTCGCCTTCCATCGAGTTCACGGCACCAGCGCCCTTACCTGCGTTACCGCCCAAAATACCCTAGGGGTCGAGCGCGTCGAGTCCCTAAGTCCAGAAATGGTCACGGCCCAAATCGATGCCGTGGTCGGGGATATGTCTGTGTCAGCGGTTAAGACAGGAATGCTGTTCAGCAGCGAGATTATCGAAGCAGTGGCCGAGGCGATCGAGCGCTGGCGTTTAATCAGTTTAGTGGTGGATCCGGTTATGGTTTCGCGGGTGGGAGCCAAATTAATTGATGATCGGGCTGTAGATAGTCTTTTGGATAGTTTAATTCCTCTGGCTTCGATTATTACCCCCAATCGTTACGAAGCACAGCTTTTAAGTGGCATTGAGATCAATGATTTTGAGACGATGAAAGCGGCCGCCGAAATTATTTTCCAGAAGTCGGCCACACCGGTATTAGTGAAGGGGGGAGGGATGAAAGGGCGGCTGCGTGGGGTTGATCTCTGCTTTGATGGGGAGGAATGGGAAACTTTTAAGACCAGAAGCGTCGAAACCAATAATACTCACGGGACTGGTTGTACCCTATCGGCTGCGATCGCTGCTAACCTCGCTTTGGGTGATGACCTGAAAATAGCGGTGAAAAAAGCCAAGGATTACGTTACTAACGCCCTTGAGC
>NZ_JADEXI010000399.1:0-4334 GCF_015207185.1 Microcystis sp. LEGE 08355
GCAGATATACCCGAAACTCCCGCCGCTAATCCATCTAAACCGTCAATCCAATTAATCGCGTTAGCCATCCCCACTAACCAGAGGAGAGTAACTGGTAAACTTAGCCAATGAATTTGTAATAAATCGCCGAAGGGAATAGAGAGAAAATCGATCCTAACGCCGGCTTGCCAAGCTAGAAAAGCGACGCTAAACTGCATTACCAGACGATTGAGGGGCGAAAGATTAAAAAGATCATCCGCTAGACCGATGAGGAAAAAACCCAAACCGCCTAGGGTTACGCCCCACACTTCCCATTCTCGATCGCTGTTTAAACCAGCAAACCCTCCCAACCACCAAACGATCAGGAGTGCAGTTAAAGCGCCGACAAAAATCGAAACTCCCCCCAGTCGAACCATAGGCCTTTCATGGACCTTCCTTTCGTTGGGTTTATCGACGTAACCGCTTTTCAGTCCGACGGTTCTGACGAGGGGCGTACTCCAAAGTACCACGGTATGGGCGATCAGAAAAGCAATTAGATAGTATAAATCTCCGGACATGGGAATTGGGGGGCGATTTAATTCACAATTGGCCACTGACAGGCAATCGCCAATTATGAATTTTTATTATCTCTCGTTTTAGGCCAAGGCGGGGACGGAAATATGGAGATGGGGATAGAGGGGGAAGCTTTCACAGAGTTTCCCTACCCGTTGACGGCAAGCAGTTCTCAGGGCTTCATCACCTGGATTAAGGAGAATATCGGCGATAATGTTGCCAATCTCGATAAATTCCGTTTCTCCTAGTCCTCTGGTGGTCATAGCCGGGGAACCCAAGCGCAGACCACTGGTAACAAAGGGAGACTCGGGATCGAAGGGAACAGTGTTTTTATTAGCGGTAATATTGATCGTACTCACCAAGCGATCGGCCTCTTTCCCGGTCATGCCCACGGATCTTAAATCGAGTAACATCAAGTGATTATCCGTACCATCGGTGACAATTTTAATCCCTCTAGCCTTCAACTGACCGGCTAAAGCTTGGGCATTAGCGATTACTTGGCCCGAATAGATTTTAAACTCCGGTTTCAGGGCCTCCCCAAAAGCCACCGCTTTCGCCGCGACCACGTGTTCTAGGGGCCCGCCTTGGGTACCGGGGAAAACGGATTTATCGAATTTTTTGCCTAATTCCTCGTCTTTGGTCATAATTAAACCACCCCTAGGACCGCGCAGGGTTTTGTGAGTGGTGGTAGTGACCACATCACAGTGGGGTAGGGGGTTAGGATGATGACCGGTGGCCACTAAACCGGCAATATGGGCGATATCTGCCATCAGGTAGGCCCCCACTTCGTCAGCGACGGCGCGGAATTTCTCGAAATCAATCCGGCGCGAGTAGGCAGAATAACCGCAGATAATTAGTTTGGGTTTTTCCTTACGGGCGATGTCAAGGATGAGATCGTAGTCAAGGCGTTCGCTTTCGGGACTTACTCCATACTGTACTACTCGGAACCATTTTCCGGAAACGTTAACGGGGGAACCGTGGGTAAGATGACCCCCGTGGGAGAGATCCATGCCCATAATCGTATCGCCGGGCTGCAAGAGGGTCAGGAAAACGGCGAAATTAGCTTGGGCACCGGAGTGGGGTTGTACGTTAGCGTGGTTTGCCCCAAATAGTCGTTTAACCCGATCGATCGCTAATTGTTCCGCTTCGTCAATGTATTCGCAACCGCCATAGTAGCGTTTTTTGGGCAGTCCTTCCGCATATTTGTTGGTTAAAACCGAACCCTGGGCGGCCATGACGGCAGCCGAGGTAAAGTTTTCACTAGCGATTAATTCTAGGTGATCTCTTTGACGTTGCAGTTCTTTTTGCAGAATCCCGGCGATCGCTGGATCCGTCAGGGATAGTATATCTAAGTTCGTATCAGTCACGGTTACTCGATCCTTTTTTTAACAATTTACCTGTAATCCTTGGGTCACTTTCTCCATTTTGGCACAATCTCTAATCTTCCGACACACCAGTGAGCTTAATTGCTTCTCTTCGGGGTCGATGATCAATTGTCAACTGTTAGCGGTAAAATCTTTATTTTTAGTCAATAAGTGATAGTAATATTAGCCAATAGAACCCCCCAAAAGCTTGGATTGAGTGATAAAATCAGAAGTAATACTAAATCTGGTTATTAAAGACTGATTATTTATTCCCCTTTTTGCATGAGTGCATGAGTAGAAAACGGGTTTCTCCGAGAAACCCGTTTTCTGTGCGTTACTCAACGGATTTAGTATTAGTAGAAGTTCTACAAAAAGTTGACAAATCACAAAAATAGGGTAGATTACCTTCAAGATAACCACCCGAAAACTACCATTAATTATCTGTAATCAACCGGTATTTCTCATCCCTGCGGCAATACCATTAATCGTCATTAAAGCGCCCCTTAATAACTCCTCTTTAGAATAGCGGAAATGAATCACACCGGATTGAGCTTGACTATTGTATTGACGTAAACGCTTCAGGAGAGAGACCTGTAGAAAACCGAGGGGAACGATCGAACCGTTGCGTAACTGCACCGAGCGCTGTAAATTCGGATCATTATCTAATAAATTTTTCTCGCCGGTGATCTGGAGAACAATCTCGCTGGTGCGATTATATTCCTCTTTGATCCTTTCAAACAGACGTTGAAACCGTTCTCGATCTTCCTGTTTAGAAAGTTCACTGACGTAGTGATAGGCCATCTGTAGGTCCACCTTTGATAGAGTCATGTCTGCCTTAGAAATCACCATCTGGAAGAAAGGCCACTTGTGATAAAAATGGCGTAACAATTCCAAATTTCGGTTAGGAGAATCATCGAGAAACATCTGTAAAGCTGTCCCTAAACCATACCAAGCCGGTAAAAGAAAACGGGTTTGAGTCCAACTAAATACCCAGGGAATTGCCCGCAGGGTACTTAAATCCTGTTGACCACTTTTCCGGCGCGCCGGTCGGGAACTAATCTGTAAAAGACTAATTTCAGGAATGGGAGTTACGGACAGAAAGAAGTCTAAAAAGTCCGGTTCTTCATAAATCAAACTGCGATAGGTTTGCCGTGAACGGGTGGCCAACTCCTCCATGATGCGATTCCAGGGTTCGAGATCATCAAAACCACTGCCCAGTAAACTTGCCTGTATGACTGCCGTTACGGCCGTTTCGAGGTTATACAAGGCCAATTCTGGTAAAGAGTATTTCGAGGCTAAAACCTCGCCTTGTTCGGTGATTTTAATGCGACCGTTAATCGTTCCCCGGGGTTGGGCGAGGATAGCGGCGTAGGCCGGTCCACCACCCCGACCGACGGAACCGCCCCGGCCATGAAAAAGACGTAGATTCAAGCCGTATTGTTTAGCGGTTTTTTGTAAAGCCTTCTGGGCCTTATGAATTTCCCAATTACTGCTTAAAAAGCCGGAATCCTTATTACTATCGGAGTAACCCACCATAATCTCCTGTAAATTACCCGGTTCGAGGATGGCCGGTTCCGGGGTCACTTCCTCCCCGTTTAAAGCCCCTAAATGGTCGTAACCGCCGGCTAGGGCTGCCCGGTAGAGGGGCAATTCAAACAAAGTCTGCATGATGCCGGGGGCGTGTTTGAGGTCATCGACGGTTTCAAAGAGGGGAACAATGCGGAGGGAACTGCGGCTAGTGGCGGGGTCGTATAAACCGGCTTCTTGGGCTAATAACAGCACTTCTAGCACATCGCTGGCCTCGTTGGTCATGCTGATAATGTAGGTTTGGCAGATTTCCAGACCAAATTCCCCTTGCAGACTTCTTAAAACTCGCAGGGTTTCAATGGTTTCGCAGGTTCTTTCCGAGAAGGGCATTTCCCGGGGAATTAGCGGCCGACGGGTTTTTAATTCCGCCACTAACCAGGCGATTTTTTCTGATTCGCTTAATTGGCCGTAGGGTTTGGGTAAAACTCCGAGATAGGCGGCGATTTCTTCGATACATTCGGCGTGACGGGTGGATTCTTGCCGAAAATCTAACTGAGTCAGGACAAAGCCAAAAATCTCCACTTGGGCGATCAGTCGATCGAGTTCTTGACAGGAAAGACCGGTTTGCAAGAGACTGCGCTGTAATAGCTGTAATTCGGCTAAAAACTCGGAACCAGAGCGATAGATGTTGGTTTCGTTGAGTTTAGTTAATAATTGTCGTTCTTCCGGATCATTGAGGCGATTATTGCGATCTCGTGTATTTTCCAGACGTTTTTGAATAAAGGCCAATTTGAGGCGATAGGGTTCCTGACGGTAGCGGATTGCTAACTGGCTATAGATTTCGGGCATTTGCTGTTTATCTCTGTCCAGGGAGTCCAGCAACTCCGGCAAGACGTGACACCAGTGCAGGGA
>NZ_JADEXI010000400.1:0-4328 GCF_015207185.1 Microcystis sp. LEGE 08355
CCCTTAGCGCCTCCTGTGGCTGCTGATTTGGAAGGTCGAGATATTCCTTTAGGGACGGTGTGGCAAGCTCTGCTAAACCTACAAAAAAGCCAGGATTTGGTTTTAATTGAGGGTTTAGGGGGTTTAGGTTGTCCTGTCACCCACGAGCTAACTTTGGCGGATTTAGCGGCTCAATGGCGGTTAAAAACCCTTTTAGTGGTGCCGGTGAAATTGGGGGCAATTTCCCAGACGGTGGCTAATATTGCCCTAGCAGAGCAGAAAAAGGTCAATTTGGGCGGAATTATCCTTAATTGTCTCGAACCGCGCACGGAGATGGAAATAGAGCAGTTAACACCGATCGATTTAATTCAATCCTTGACTAATTGTCCGGTTTTAGGTGTTTTTCCCTTTATCGAAGATCGTCGGGATTTGGATAAATTGGCCTCGGTGGTAGCTAGTTGGCCAGAAATTAAGCTGCCCGCGCATTTAAATTGCTTGTTGAGATGAGGCAAAAGGCAACCCCCCCCTGCCCCCCCGACATCGGGGGGGTAAGGGTAGGGTTGATTCATTGTAGGGTTGATTCATTGTAGGGTTGATTCATTGTAGGGCTAATTCATGAATTAGCCCTACACGACATCGGGGGGGTAAGGGAATAAATTAGGGGAAGTCCAGATATTCTTGTTCTGTTAGGGCAAATTCTGGATCAATGATTTTTACCTCATTATAGGTGAGTTGATAGAGTTTGTAAACTAATTTGTCTATGGCATCTGTGATTTTGGAAATATCAGCTTTTTCGTCTGCATTTCTTATTGAAATAATCTCTTTCACAAGTCGGTTAAGTTCTTTGTTGTTGGTGTCACAAAGGGGCGAGTTTCGTAAATAGATTGGTTTTATTTCATAATCGAAATATCTCTTTGAATAAAGCCAATTAAAAAGCTTAGAATTTAATATACCCAAAAGACCTTCAAGTGAATTATTGCCTTTTAAAATTATGTTTGAAATTCTATTGAGGTTATATTTTTTGTTATAATCAATCGAAGCAATTATTCTTTCCTTTAGAGAAATATTTCTTGTCCGCACAATTAATATTTTTGGTTCTGTAAAAAACTTTTCATCTGGCAAAGTTCTACCCAACTTGCCTTTGCTTTTTACAAACTCTTTGTCATACATTATGTAGCCTTCTGTCTTGATATTACCATATTTTGATACTCCCGTTCCTGGAACCATTGGATGGTATCTTTTATCAAGTTTTGTTTCTGATGTTAACTCGTCTTTTATATAACCTGTATTTATACCGACCCCAAAGTCATAACCCGTTTCAATTTTTGGAAAATTTGAGAGTAGTTTATTTACAATATTATATTCTTCGTCATTTAGTAAATAGTCAAATACTAAAAACTCATTTGACAAAAATCTATCCTGTTTCAGAGTATATGCTGGAGTTGTAGCCACATCAATTGGTTTTTGCGGATTAATTACGCTTGTTTTTTCACCATTGTATTTTAACTTCTGAAGAATATATATCGCAGAGTCTACTGTAGCTTCTTCAAACACTGAACCACCAAGCGGAACAATATTTTTAAGTGTGGAATTTTCTAAAAGAAACTTTCTTGTTTTGTCGAATGATGTTTGAAGAAGGAAAGATGAGTTAGTAATTAAAGAATTAAAGCCATTCTGTTTGGTGATTTTAAGTGATTGCTCAATGAAGAACTTATACAATTCATAATTACCTGATGTATTATAAAAATTACTGTTAAAATATTCCTTAACATTCTCAATGTCAGCATTTCTATAAATATAAGGAGGATTCCCAATGACAACATCAAACCCGACAAAATCCCCGTTATCATTCAACACTTCGGGAAACTCAAACCGCCATTCTAAAGCATTCTCATACAGCCTACCGCTTTCAATATCTGCGATTTCAGCAGTTAGCTTATCAATCTCATTATTTAACTTAGTTACTTTTTTCTCCCGCGCTTTTTGCTCCGTCTTAGTCTCCTCAAACAATAAACCCTGATTTTCCAGATTATAAAGTTCCCCTTGTAATTGACGTAACTTCACCTTCTTAGGATCACCAGTTAATAAATTAGCACTAAAACCAGCCTTAATCTTAGCAATCAGCGTTTCCATCTCCCGCTTTTGTTCCTTATTTTCCGCGTTGCGATAAGTCTGTACCGCATTGCGATATTGCTCAATACTAAACTTCTGCTTCTGTAAAACCTGTTTAACATCCACATCCAAAGCAAACCGACTAATCAAAGAATTACCACACTTGATATTAATATCAATATTTGGCAAAGTTTCTAAATTGCCATCCTCGCGATAATAAGCATTTTTTAAAAGCTCAATCCATAACCGCAAGCGACAAATAGTCACGGAATTAGGGTTAATATCCACCCCAAATAAACACCCCTCGATAATCGTCTGTTTCTCATGAAATAAGGCTTGCTGTACCCGTTGCTTTTCTTTATTATTCGGATGATAAGCAAATAAATTCCCCTCATCATCATAAACCAATAACTTATCGTTTCGCACCTCTACCCGATAATCTTTTAGCGACTTACCCGAAGTATCTAATAAAACCCGTAACTCACTCTTAATCGCGATTATCTCATTCAAAGCTGAAACTAAAAAATGTCCCGAACCCACCGCCGGATCGCAAATCTTCAGGCTATTAATAATAGTATTTGCCTCTCTTTTGTCCTCAATTCGTTCATATAAATCATCTAAACTTTGACAATTCCAGCCTTTTACTTCATTAAACTTCTGCACAATCGCTCTTCGTATCGTTTCCCGAAACATATACATGGTAATAAAACTCGGGGTATAAAAAGAACCGTCCTTATAACCATTAATCTTTTCAAAAATTAACCCCAACACCGAAGCATTAATTAACTTTTCGCTATCTTCTTGAGGATTTTCTAACTCATCTCGATCGAATTTATAAGCATCCAAAAACTCAAACAAATAAGCCAACGCATTTAACTCACCTACTCGCTTATTACCCTGATTATCTTTTAGCACCGTACCTGCAAAAATGGGTAAAGTTCGCTCCCGCAAATTGCCAATAAAAATCGTTTGCTGTTCCGTCTCCGTTGGCTCAAATAGCGAACTATTTAAATAAGGTACATGAGCAAAAGTCGTTTTAACCTTAGCCTCGCGCTTATTTGTCTCCCTGGCTAACACATCAAAAAACAAACTATCGAGATCATCATAACTGGGAACTTTCGCCAAATTGAGAAAGGCAAAATCTCGATCGCCTTGATGATATTTAATTAATTGCGCTTCCAATAATTTGAGAAACAAAACCCGATTAATCCAATTAATTGATAACCGCAACGCCACATTATAAAGCCGTTCCTCATCCGTAGTTCCAAACTCTTCAGTTAATTTTGAAGTCTTATCTAAACTATCCAACCGACTAATCGCATTTTCAATCAGGGAACCATCACAGCGATCGCCTGCTTTCATTTGTCCAATTAATTTCTTCCCTTTTTCCTTAACTTCCGTCAAACCAATAATATACAAAAGCTCATTATAAAAAGGCTTATTTAAAGTATTACTGTCATTAACAAAAGGTAACTTAAGTAAATGTTCTGGCGAAAGAATCTTGTAAATATCAAGCAAATCTAAATTTTCCAGTTCTCGCAGATCAAAATGAGTAAACTTAATTTGCTCAATAACTTTAGTGATCGCTGGTTCGGCAATTTGTTGATAGAAAAAATCCGTTTTCGTACTACTCAGTCTCCCTGCTTCAAAATCGCAAAACTGGTTAACTAGAGCCTTATTAGCAAAAAACAACTCCTCAAAAGTCTTCCCATCGAAAATAAACCACTCATAAATATTTGTTACAATCAAGTGTTTAATCTCAAGATTTTTATCTGTCACCCTTTCGCGGAGAAAATATAAAACTAACTGCTGAAAAGCCTTAGTATTGAGATTATCCAGTCTTGGCATTTCTGCATTTATTGTCCGAGTAGGTTTCTTCGTCTCAAAAATGACCCCCACTGGAATTTTAACATCCTGGTTATTATGAATCACCAGATCGATGCGCTCTTTTGTATTGATAAAATAGTGATCGGTATAATAGGTATTTTTTAAAAAATCTATCAGCAAATTTTTATTAAACTCTTCGGACTTTTTGCTGTCACATTGCTCCAACAAGCGCGTCAAATTAGCTTGAAAAACCTGAATTGTTTCAGTATCAGGCTTAATTTTCAAGTACACCCGATTTAAGGTTTGCTTGAGTTCTCGCTTATTGACGATCATAAAAGTTTACCTCTAGGGAAACTACCGATTAATTTTATTATATATAGCATTGCCAAATGATCGGTTATACTCATGCA
>NZ_JADEXI010000401.1:0-4323 GCF_015207185.1 Microcystis sp. LEGE 08355
TATGGCGAATATTGGATACGTCCTGTCAGATTAGGGAAACTCTATGAACCAAGAATCCCTCGCTTTTAGTGACGGGAGTGTCAATAAGAAGCGATCTTTGATGAGAACAGACAACTATGAACTTCGAGATTCCCAGTGCCGTAAAAACTTGGTCACAATTTGGCCATCCCATTCTAATGTGGGTTTTATTAGGATTAACTATCTATGCCCTCTATTCGGGGCTACAATGGCGACGGACGCGTACAGCAGATAAAGACCTAAAAAAAGAATTATTGCCCAAGGATTTTCGCACTAAACACTATCAAATTGGCTCCCTAATCCTCGCTTTAATGGTGTTGGGGACGATCGGGGGTATGGCGGTGACTTATATTAATAACGGTAAATTATTTGTCGGTCCCCATCTGCTGGCGGGTTTAGGGATGGTGGGTTTAATCTCGATCAGTGCCGCTTTAGTACCTTTAATGCAAAAAGGCAATGAATTGGCCAGAATCACCCATATTACCCTTAATGCCGTCATTTTAGGTCTTTTTGGCTGGCAAGCCTTCACGGGAATGGATATAGTCCAGCGTATTCTCAGCAAAATGTAAGAAACTTTGAAAATATAGGATGCGTCATCAGACGCATCCAACCCTAAAAAGTGCTTTCAAAGTTAATCACAAGTTATAGAATCTTTCTCACGGGTAGAAACAAAAAGCAAAAAATCAGACAAAGAGATATAGCGTTTCTCATAAAGATGAAGTGTAACCTAATGTAGTCGTGCAAAATAAAATGAGATGACTATTCAGGAGAAGACAAGTCGCGGAAAATCTGGCTGGCAATGGCTGCACTCAGGCGAATTTGTTCAATTTCGGAAAGATTTTGCCAATTTTCGGTTTCGATAGTCGTTTCGCTCTGGCCATTACGCATAGTATAGGCGTAGGGACGGGCAAAAACCTGTAAATCTTCTAGAGACCATTGGGGAAAGAGATCGCTAAGACAAACAACAAGGCGCTCAAGGTTGTCTAATTGACTATTAACTAGATTTTCAGCACTTTCTACTAGACGATTTAAATGTTCAGCCGGCAATAAAGAGGCAAATTTATCAAAGATATTAGACCGGGGTGAAACGGAAACTGTCGGGAATTTTTGGTGTAAACTGTTAAAGAATCTATCAGCTTGTGCTTCGATCGCCGTCGCTTCTAGTCCTTCACACAGAGAAAAGGGCGTTTCTGTCAGGTCTAAGGGATCATGACTCTCAACAGCGGTTACATCCCAGGGATAGGTGACTTCTTCTTCGATCAGGATTGCCAGAAGTTCCTCGGTAATCTGTTCGGATAGGGATAAATGGCTCATAAATAACACTCCATATATTAGCCTTTGTGGTGTTCAATGAGTAACTACATCTCGGTTTTGACAATTTCCGAAGCTACAAACAGACTTCTGGTGCAAGTCAGGCAAAGGCACTGTTGCCATAGGAGCAATAATTAACCCTTGCATATCATTATTGATTACTTTTTGACTTTTGCCAGAAGCCGATCAGAAAAGTGGCATAAACTTCTCAACGCCTGAATTTGGGACAAGCTGACATCCTCTGCTGGAATGTAAGTGATAAATAAGTTTTACCGCTCGAATCTGTCTTCCTCTCTGTGTTCTTTCTGCCTCTGTGGTTTATCCTTAATCTTTCTGGGATCACCTGAGAAAAACTGTATGCTAGGCCATATTTAACCAAGCTAAACCAAGAGAGCCTTAATTTTTTGGTTAGGATAGGCACTCTTGCAATAGTCCCTTCCATAGGTGTAATTAATTTTGTTCAATCTCTTGGTGTTTTCTTGTCCAGACTCCGAGAACACTGGCCCCTTACTCCTCCTCTAGAGGTCTATTGATAATTAGCCAATTTTTGACGACGAAAATCCCGAGGTGATAATCCTGTCCAACGCTTAAAAGCGCGAGTAAAATGGGCGGGATCACTGTAACCTAATTCCATGGCAATATCAATTAATTTTATCTGGGGTTCCTGCAGCCACAAAACTGCTTGCTCAAAACGAATTTTTTCCACTACCTGAGTATAGGTTAAACCTTCTTCTCCTAACCTTCTTTGTAGGGTACGGACACTCATGCCGGTGATTTCTTTGGCTAAGTTAATATCGGGATAACCGTTGGGTAAAAGAGGAGTAATCACCTGTTTTAAAGAGCCACTTATATTCTGTACAGGGGAGGAAGAATAGAGATTTTCCCGATCTTTTTGACTCGGTTTATTATCTAAAGCTACGGAAAATTTAAGAGGTAAACTCAGAAAAGAACGAGGAAAAACAATAGCGGTAAATCCCATTCCCGCACGAATTTTAGTTCTGCTTAAAGATTCATCTTTTAAGTTGCAGCCCCGCTCACCCTGAAGATAAATTGTCGGTGGCTGCCATAATTTTCCTAGGGCGATACTAACTAATTCGATCATCAGTCTTGAAGCAAATTGGGCAGCATAATGACAATTAACCTCCTGATTGTGGAGATAACGCTGACAAAAATAAGCGGTTTCTTCCTGTTCTTTAATCCAGAATATTTCCCCTGAATTGTTAGCCGTGATCATGTTTTTGACCGTATTAAAAGCATCATAGACAGTCAAAGACTGACAAATAATTCGCCCGAAAGTCCCTAAATCAGCGATCGAAGTTGCCTTCCCTACTAATAATCCTAAGTTGTCTATACCTTCTCTGTGCGCCGCTTTCTCGATCAACGAGAAGGCCTGATGACGTGGGATTAAAGATTCGGGATGATCGAGCGCAAATAAGGGTAATTTTACCTCCTCTAATAATTTTTCCGTGGGGGAACCGATGCGATGAAGAAACGTAACAAAGGGTAACAAAGTATTAACCCGAAGCAGGGGGATATATTTCATCTCATTAGAGAACAAGTCGGCGAAAGGAAACTGTGAAGATTATCGCGATTTTGGCGTGAGATGGCAAGAAAAATTTTGATGACACGCTATATTGAATGTCGAAATTGTGAAAACTACCATCTATTACCTCGACTCGTGACTATTTTTCGACAGAACAATGCCCTGACTTCCCCCAGGTCAAATTTATAAACTTTTGCTGATGAAAACAACCAAATCTTAGAATTGAGGAATAAAATAGAGGTTCTCCAGCAAGAGAAGCGGTAAAAGCCATCAATCAATCAAAAAACAAGTCACCAGTTTAATTAATAATTCCTCGGTTATTTTTGCGAGCAGTCTAAGCACATTAACAAAAACCAGATTTTCAGAGCTGCCATGAATTTTCTGCCAAAAATCCTTTTACTGGGTCTAATTAGCTCCTCTGGGCTGGGAATCGTTTCCCCAGTCTCAGCAGAAACTCCCCCAAAAATTGAACCCAAGGCCCTAGCAATTCTCAAGCAAATTAGCGATCGCTTAAGTGCCGCTCGTTCCCTGGCCTTTACCGCCACTATCACCTACGAGAGTCCCAGTCGTATCGGCCCACCTCTGGTGTACACAACGATCGCCGATGTCACCCTGGAACGGCCCAATAAGCTCAGGGTGATTAGTCCGGGAGACGGTCAGGCTAACCAATTCTACTACGATGGCAAAACTATTACCGCCTATTTGCCAACGGAAAATCTGGTGGCTGTCACCAAAGCGCCTAACAATCTCGATGCCGCTTTAAAATTGGCTTACGATGCCGCCGCCATCTATTTCCCCTTTACCGATATCATCGTTGCCGATCCCTACCAAGATATCGCCCCTGGTTTGACCTATGCCTTCTTGATCGGACAATCGCAAGTGGTGGGAGGAACCACCACCAAGATGATAGCGATCGCTAATAACAAAATTTTTGCCCAATTGTGGATCGGGGTCGAAGATAAACTGCCCCGCATGATCCGCGCCGTCTATCGCGACGATCTCGCTCGTCTTCGTCATCGGAAATTTTGGGTCTGAAACCCCGCCGTTTTAGGTTGGCTTTGCTGTTAAATCTTAGCGCATTTACAAAATATGTGTTAGAATGTGAGGTATGGAAAAAGCCTACTCGTTTCGATTTTACCCCACACCAACACAAGAGTCGCTATTGCGGCGCACATTGGGCTGTGTAAGATTGGTTTACAATAAAGCTCTCCATCTCAGAACACAAGCTTGGTACGAAAAGCAAGAAAGAGTAGGCTACGCTCAAACTTCTTCAATGTTGACCGATTGGAAAAAACAAGAAGAATTAGAGTTTTTAAACGAAGTAAGCTGTGTACCCTTACAACAAGGGTTAAGACATTTACAAACAGCTTTCACTAATTTCTTTGCTGGTCGTACTAAGTATCCTAACTTTAAGAAAAAACATCAGGGAGGAAGTGCCGAATTTACCAAAT
>NZ_JADEXI010000402.1:0-4308 GCF_015207185.1 Microcystis sp. LEGE 08355
AGTCTGTGGACTCTGTGTAAGACAGTACATGGTTTTTTAACTGTGGTATGCGACGGTGGTGGAAGCAGAAACTTAAATCGTGAGGTTTAGGAATCGCCGCACTTTTAGGGCGGCGAGGATGTCAAGATTCCACCTCTTTTATTCTAGTCAATTTTTCTCGCCCCGCCCACGATAGCTGAAAACAGCCCATTGCCAGCTTAAGATCACTGGGTTAGGCGATCGTTCCCGTCAGGGGGGAACTAGGACTAGCATAGGACTTAATCGGCATTCTTCCCGCTAAATAGGCTAAACGTCCCGCTTTTGCCGACATTGCCATGGCTTGCGCCATCATAACCGGATTGACCGCCATAGCGATCGCACTGTTAATTAATAAAGCATCGGCCCCCATTTCCATGGCCCGGGCCGCTTCTGAGGGTGTACCGATCCCGGCATCTACCACCACGGGAATTTGGGACGATTCGATGATAATTGCGATATTTGCTTCATTTTTCAGCCCCTGTCCCGACCCGATCGGCGATCCTAGGGGCATAACCGTGGCGCAGCCAGCCTCCTCTAAACGTTTGGCTAAGAGCGGATCGGCGTTAATATAGGGCAGTACGGCAAAACCTTCTTTAACTAATTGTTCGGCCGCTTGCAAAGTTCCGATCGGATCGGGTAATAAATATTTAGGATCGGGAATAACTTCGAGTTTAATAAAGTTATTGTCTTCCTGTCCCAATAATTTGGCCATTTCTCGCCCTAAACGGGCCACCCGAACCGCTTCTTCGGCCGTTTGACAACCGGCAGTGTTGGGTAACATCCAAATTTTAGACCAATCGATCGCCTCTGCTAATCCCTCATGACCGGGTGCGTTCGTTTGTACTCGTCTAACGGCAACGGTGACGATCTGACATTCACTGGCACTAATACTTTCCTGCATAGTTGTCAGATTGGCATATTTGCCAGTCCCAGTCATCAAGCGGGAGTGAAAGGTTTTCCCAGCAATAGTGAGGCGATCATTTTGGGGCGATAAAAGCGCTTGGGGTTTATTCTCAATAGTAGTTAAGGACATAGGTGGAATAGTAACGGGTGATAGTTGATTAAAGCGATCGCAGCTAAAATGGTTCAAAATGGGATTAACTTTGTCATTAATCACCAGGTCAGCGATGAAGGAAGCAGTGACAGGAGCGAGTAAAATGCCGTTACGATAGTGACCGGTGGCTAAAATAAGGTTATCACAGCTACTGCGGCCTAAAATGGGCAATTCATCCGGTGTACCCGGGCGGAATCCCCACCACATTTCCTCGATTTCCCAGTCAGCTAAAGGGGGATAGAGACGGGTAGCGCGTTCAAAAAGGGTTTGCAGTCCTTGGGGTGTATTGCCAGTTTGCCAGGCCACTTTTTCGGAAGTGGCCCCGATAATTAAACGACCATTGCGACGGGGAACCAGATAGGTTTGCGGACCGAATAAAACCCTAGCTAAGGTCTGGTTAGGGGGCATTTTTACTGCGGCCATTTGACCTTTGACGGGATGGATAGGGAGGGGTAAAAGTTGACTCGTCCAGGATCCCGCCGCTAAAATGTAAATTTTTGCTTCTAATTCCCCAATTGAGGTATAAATACTCTTGACTTTTCCCTGCTTTTGCTGTAGTGCGTGGACTTCTACCCCTTGGCGAATTTCTACCCCTAAATTTTCGGCCGCTTGTTGCAGGGCAGTCACTAGCTGCCGGTTATCCACTTGTCCATCGTCGGGATACCACCAACCACCGACCACATCTTTACCTAGTCCGGGTTGGTAGAGGTGAACTGCATTGCTGTCTAACCAAATTTTATTAGCTGTATTGGCAGCAATAGGCTGATCTAGCTCGTAAATGGGAGCAAGAATACCACAGGGATAGTAGCCGCTGTTTATTCCCGTTAAATCCTCGATTTTGCGGCTCCACTCTGGATATAGCCAGCGCGATTGTAAACAAAGATCGAGAAAGGGACCCGGGGGAATCCCTTCTGCATGGGGGGCCAACATTCCCGCAGCCGCACGACTAGCGGCCTGAGCTATATCTCGAACTAGGAGGGTAACTTTTGCCCCGCGCAATTGCAAATCGACGGCGATCGCTAATCCGATGATACCACCGCCCACGATCAAAATTTCGCTAGTTGAGTTCATAAAAGTCTCTGGCACCGAAAAGAATTACTGGAATGACAAGCAATTAGAAGTTAAAACAAGAAAGACGCAGTAAAATAACATATATATTTGTTTTATCCCAATTAATCATAATTTTTAGCTTGATTGACTACTAAACTCGCAATTAGTCAGCCGAGAGAGGGGAGAAGTGAGGCTACTGGCATAATTCAAGCTTAAGATTATTTGTAGTCGATCTTTTCTAAGCTTCCCTTTTTCTTTAGAGCATTATGACTTCCCCTGCTGTCGAGCGAGTTTATCAAGGTCAATTCGGAGAGTTTACGATTACGGATAGCGATCGCCTAGGGGTGCGTCTCTACCGTCTGGGGTTAAATTTAGCGGCTTTTAGTTTCGCTGTCGCTACAATTATAGTTCTCACCCGACCGCAATTATTGCCCCTGACCAACCTTTTATACATTGGTTTTTGTCTGGGGTTAGGCATCAGTTTACTGACTATCCATATTTATTTAATTCCCCTTCATCGTCTCCTGCAAGTTTTTTGGCTAATCGGGGCGATTACTTCCCTAATTTTCAGCCTTTATTATCACCTTTCCCCCTTAGAATTTGTCTATCACCACCCGGTGAGTTTATTCGGTGTGGGCTTTATTTTTGCTAGTCTCACGGGGATTTATTTCAAAGAAGCTTTTTGTTTTAATCGTCTAGAAACCAAGTTTTTAACCCCCCTAGTTCCCACCCTTTTACTCGGTCATCTTTTGGGGATATTGCCCTTAAATTGGGAGAAGGGGCTATTAATTCTCTGGGCAACTTTATTCGTTATCTTTGCTCTGAGAAAATTAAGCCAACCTCTCCCCAACGATATCGGTGATAAATCGGTCTTTGAACATCTTAATCATTGATATGATAACTGTCTCGGAGTCTCGGAGTCTCAACTAAGTAGGGATGCACAATTATTTGTAGGATGGGTTAGCGGTAGCGTAAACTATGCGGGCGTTGGGTTTCATGCTTCAACCCAACCTACGTTCATCTGATAACTGATAACTGATAACTGATAAGTAGTCGTGCAAAATTAATTTCCTAGTGAAGATAGGCAAGAGGCAAGAGGCAAGAGGTGGTTAGATATGTGTAATTAATTTTGCTTAGGTACTTAACTGATAACTGATAACTGATAACTGATAACTGATAACTGATAACTGTTACTTATCTGGGGGCCTCTATGGTAGCCGGATTAGCGGTATTGGGAGTCTTGCTAGTGAACATTTGTATCAGACTAAAACCGACAAAAGCGAGTAAAGCTATGCCAGCAATAGTAGTAACAATTTTACCCACGAGATTTTCTGTGCGGGGTTCTTCGGGGGCATCCTCGTTGGGATCCTCCGAATGGGCAAAACGATTGTAGAGGAAATCGAGGGCTTCATTGCGGAGTTCGTAGTAACGGGGATCCTCGGTAATTTGGGAACGAACCCGGGGACGGGCAAAAGGCATCTTTAACACCTCACCGATTTTAGCGCTCGGGCCGTTGGTCATCATCACCAAGCGATCGCACAAGAACAAAGCCTCATCGATATCGTGGGTAATCATCAACACGGTTAACTGGTGTTCTTGCCAGATTTTCAGCAATTCTTCCTGTAATTCTTCTTTAGTAATCGCATCTAAGGCCCCAAAGGGTTCATCGAGGATGAGGACTTGGGGACGAATGGCCAGGGCGCGGGCGATCGCTACCCGTTGTTTCATACCTCCCGATAATTGGGGGGGTTTTTTCTGGGCTGCTTCTGTCAATCCCACTAAGGATAGATTTTCTTCCACAATCTTCACCTTCTCAGCGTGAGATTTTTGGGGATAAACCGAACTAACCCCGATATAAACGTTCTCAAAGGCAGTTTTCCAGGGCAGAAGCGAATAATTTTGGAATACCATCATCCGGTCTGGTCCCGGTTCCTTAACCTCTTTATCCTGTAGCAGCACTTGCCCACGACTAGGAGAAGAAAACCCCGCCACCATATTTAAAAGGGTCGATTTACCGCAGCCGGAGTGACCGATAATGCAGACAAATTCCCCCTCATTGACTTGCAGCTCCACACCGTCTAAAACGGTGTAAACCCCTGCTTGAGTGGGGTATTCTTTGGCAACATTACTAACTAATAAAAAAGGCTGGGTGGTGGTGCTGGAATTCACGGTCTTATCGGTAAAAG
>NZ_JADEXI010000403.1:0-4269 GCF_015207185.1 Microcystis sp. LEGE 08355
AACAGCTTACTATATCAGTCGCCTAACCGAATCCGCCCAAGTATTTGCTAAAATTATTCGAGGACATTGGAAAATATAAAATCAGTTACATTGGGTAAAAGATGTAATTTTTGAGGAAGATAAAAGCCAGATCAGTGATTTTCAAGCGGCCAGCAATTGGTCAATTCTCACAACTATAGGATTGCATCTTTTCCCTTGGGTTTTCTCCCAATAACAGAGGGACAGAGGTGGTTAGCTGAACGTTGGAAAAAACTGATAGTTTTATCGACGTAAGAAGCAGAAAAATTAGCTAAATTAACAGGATTTACTCTCAAACAATTTCAAGAGAGATAGGCTTTTAGTGGCTTGGAAACAAGCTTTATCAATCTCTTCCTAATAAATATTGGCAGAAGATTAAAGATTAATTATTGTGACTAACTCTTTTGATTAGAGAAAGATAAACTTGAGAATCTTCGGTCAAATTTATTGACTTAAAATCAGCTGTACTTAATTTAAATGAAACAGCCCTAGGTTTGGGGGGTAGAACCCCCGAAAAGTCTGGATTTAGGACAAAAAATCTAGAAAGCACAGTTTTTAAAAAGAGGTTACGATAAAATCCCAACTTACAGCGTTTCTGGCAAAGATGAAGTGTAACCCAATTTGGTATCGACTCTTGACTCCCCAAAAGGAAAACTTCGTACCTCACCATTAAGATAACTGCTATAAATCAGTCAACTCCCGATTATTCATCCTGTAATTTTTCGCGCACATTGCGAACAATCCGCGATAATTCACTCTTTTCATCGACGCTAATTTTAGTCGGAGAACCACTAATAATCCGCTCGTAATTACGGAAAGAATCCTTGATATCCGCCCCGTCCTGACTGATAGTATATTCACGAATCCCTTTATCGTGCCAAGAACCGCGCATCTTAAAGACGTTAATCGCTCGCGACATTTCGCCGCGAATTTCCACATACTGCAGCATTAAAATCGTGTCGGTAATCGTAGAAATATGAGATTCGGTGATCGAGTGCGCTCCCATAAATTGGTCGGTAGTATTGGTGAAAAATCCCGTAATTTCCTCCTGTTTGGCGTATCCTGTCACCCCGATCACAAATTGCCGAAAAGCATTATTTGTCACCCCCCGCGCGAGCGCCGATAGAGAATCAATAGCAATACGAGAGGGTTTAAATTCCGAGATTTCCGACTTAATCATCTGTAAATGGTCTTCTAATCCCGCCGATTCCGGGTAAGAACACAACAATTTTAATAATCCCTTGCGTTCCATCTCCTCAAAATCGATCCCCCAAGAAGAAGCATTTCGGGACAATTGAGCGCGAGATTCTTCATAAGCGAACAAAATCGCCCGCTCACCGCGCCTACAGCCTTCTTCCAGAAATTTACTGACTAAGAGAGTTTTACCCGTACCTGTTGCTCCTGTAGCCAAAATAATCGAATCCTTGAAAAAACCGCCTCCACACATATCATCAAGGGTTTTGACTCCCGAAGAAATGCGGACATTAGAAGAGCGCTGAGTTAGACGCATCGCACCGAGGGGGAAGATATTAATGCCATCATTGGTGATAGTAAAGGGATATTCCCCCTTCATGTGGGTTGTTCCCCGTAATTTGAGGATTTCTGCGGTTCTGCGTCGCCTTTCTCCCTCTAGCACGTTCCGCATAATTACCACATTATCAGAGACAAATTCCTCTACACCAAAACGGGCCACCGCTCCGTATTCTTCGATACGTTCCGTGGTCATAATTGAAGTCACTTCTAATAATTTTAACCGGGCCACGAGCCGAAAAATTTCTCGCCGCACCACTGACACCGCTTCGTACTGCTGAAAAACGGCAGTTACAGAGTCAATTGATACCAGTTTGGCTTTATATTTGGTAATTGCGTATTGAATGCGCTCGATTAGGGCCGAAAGATCAAAACTACCCACCACCTCTTGACCTTCCGGATCTGGGGAAGCATCGAGAATAAACAACTTACCCTGGTCAATTAATTCTTCTAAATCCCAACCAAAACTATAGGCATTTTGGATAATATCGGTGGGAGATTCTTCAAAAGTAACAAACAGACCCGGATAGTCAAAATACTTGATCCCGTGGTAGAGAAATTGAACGGCAAGCAGGGTTTTTCCCGTGCCAGAAGTGCCACTCACTAAGGTAGTTCGCCCCAGGGGTAAACCACCGTGAGTGATCTCATCAAAACCTTCAATTAGGGTTCTAATTTTGCGAACACCTTTGGGTTTAATCGGTGGATTCAATTGGCTATTAGAGTTAGATTGAGTCATTATTTATCCAGCGAATATTTAAAGAGTAGGATTTTTATCTAATTTTTCCACAGAAACATATCAAGCCTGACTAGACACTTTACACCATCTCGATTTCCATTGACTCTTGACTTTCCCCTAGAGGTACTAGATTATGCCCCGATCATTTCTTCTTCAATAAATATAACCTGTCTAATCACCTATGGCCGAAGACCTAGCTATCATTTTCTCGTTCACGAATTTCCTCGTACAGTAAGTCTAAACCGATCAGAACCTTCTCTCGATCGGACAAATCACCGATAATTTTCCGCACCGGGGGAGGGAGGACTTTCGCAAGGGTAGGAGTAGCGAGAATCTTGTCTTCCTCCGCTAGTTGCGGGTTTTTCAGCACGTCAATCACCTTGAGCGCATACACTCCCTGAAATTCCTCTTCTAGGATATTTTTCAGGGTTTTCAAGGCACGCACGGAGTTGGGGGTATTGCCGGCGACGTACAGTTTTAAAACATAGGTTTTTTTAAAGACGCTCATAGGTTAAGATCAAAGGGACTGGGGATACGAGTTCATCGCTATTTTTCTGGGATATTTTAGTCTATTCCCAATAATAAATCATAAGGGATATCCTCGCGAGGTATGGAACGACGATACATTTCCCCCAAGTGAGCAAGGATATCAATGAGAGCGAGACGATAATCTAGGAGAATTTCCTCACTTCTGCCTTCTAATTTTAACTGTTGGGAAAATTCATCCATTAACTCCATGTGAATTTCCAGAATTTGCGACACTGAGAGATCGGTAAAAAAGACATTATTAACCAACTCATCGATCGCTTGATTAATCGGATAATCCTGTTGGAAGTAATTTAAAATAATCTCCCGATAATCTCTTCTTACTTCCCGCAGTAATTCGTTTTTTTCCTCCGGGGCAAGATTGCGATAAAATAGCTGCGGGTTGCGTTTGTAGTAAACACCTAAATAGCCGAGTCTTTCTTTTAATTTTTCCGCTAAACGGCGCTGTTGTAGGAGGAGAAAACTGTGATTATTTTCCACGGGATTTGGTTGGTTAACAATCGTGGTAGGCTCGGAAAAAGAGCAATTAGGAGCTAAATGGAGAAATCGAGCGATCGCTTGGTCGATGACCGAGGTGATGCTGTCTAATTCCTTGACGGTAATTTGTAATTCGGCACTATGATAGAGACAGGTGGGAGAGTCATTCGTCCCCGCAGTGATGTTGTTGTCAGCGACAATGATCACTACTGGCAGTAAAATCCCCCCTTCGTAGAGTTGATTAAAAGTCGGCTGTAGGGAAGGATGAAAGACCACCAGCAAACAATCGATTTTTTCCTTCTCTGCCTCGATATTAGCCAGTAATTCGCTAGAAGACGACCCTAGGGTTAGATTATAGCGTTCATTAGCCAATAAAGCCGTCAAAGAATTAACCAGCCCCAGAGGTGAACTCACTCCCGTCAAGGGTGAGTCCGTTGGGACAAAAGCATAAATAGTCAGTCTCGGAGGCAACGTTTTCTCACCCGCAAGGTAGATAGAAAATAACAAACAATAGGTTAGGCTTTCTCTGTTGAGAAGACAACCCCCCCGCCATCAGATCGGGGAAGTTAAAGTTAACTTTGCTTTTTGGCAGTGGGTATCGTAGTTAATTGTAATCAATAGAGCGGTTCTCTAGATGAGCGAGCGTCATAATCAAGCTAAATTCAAGTTCTAGGACGACTAATAGTTTGGCCATCAGTTTGTTAATTAGGGCTGGCTGAATAAATCTAAAAACCTTGTTGGATAATACTTTTAGACCTTTTTGAAATCCAAAAGTGCCGGGGATGGGAGTGAGCAGGGGGAAAATTCCGGGACTTTTGCCCTGAAAATTAGGTAATTGACCACCTGAAAATCGGTAAAACCCTATACCCTACACCCTACACCCTACACCCTGCCCCCATCGAAAAACTTTTTGCCGCAAACCCTAATTATGCCCTAAAGTTACCGCCACCGCCCTCCCCAAT
>NZ_JADEXI010000404.1:0-4259 GCF_015207185.1 Microcystis sp. LEGE 08355
GATCTACACCACCCTTATTAAGGGGGGCAGGGGGTATCGAACCTAAAATCCATTTTTAATTTAATTATAACCAGCTACTTATCAATACCAAATAGAATAAAGGTTTCATCGATCCAGAGTGTATCGGACTTATTTGAAATCACTATAGTTGTTTCAGTTTATTGCAGACGGTGGATTACGCTTCGCTAATCCACCCTACCATCTGTTCCCTATTCCCTATTCTCTATAGTTGAATTTGTTTTTGACTAGGTACTTAAAACTGTAAAAACTTTTTAATTTGTGTCCAAAGATTGGTAAAAGACTCTTTCATTTCCTCTTTAATTTTCCAGCGTTTAAATGCCTCTTCGTAGGCAATTCCTTGATTTTGAAAAGTTTTCCAAGCCGAGAGAGAAAGAGGTAAACCCATTAGCAAAAAGATATAAATTGCCCAAGAAATTGTTCCAGCACTAATTAAATTAATGGTAAGAAAAAAACTATTAATAATCAGATAGCGAACGGTTTTATGTTTTAGCTCCTCGCGACGAAAGCGATCGAATTCTTGCCGCTTATAACTGAGCATTTTTGACTCTTGCCAGTCCTTTTCCGCCGCTTCTAAGTCTTTAACTTCAATAGCTAAATCGTCGGCAATTTCTAACAACTGTTGACGGGTAATTTCTCCCTTATCCCCTTGACGGGAGATAGCCAAATAGAGAATTTCCTGCACATCCTCTTGACTGTAGGATTGGGGAGGGAAAAAATCAGAGTTTGGCATAGCGATAGAGAAAGAAATAGGTTCCTTCTCTATTATGGGCGATTCTTTTGGGGATTGACAGTTAGACGAGACAGGGAGTTTTTAACTGATTCAACCATGCTTCTAAATCCTGCAAAGAGCGCTCGGCATATTGACCGTAACGTTCCCGTTTATTGCGGATTTTTCTGGTAAAATTCGGCAAAATGCCAAAATTTGGCGGCATCGGTTGAAAATGTTTCGGTTCGGCACTGCTGATAAACTCAAATAATGACCCCATCATCGTTGTGGTTGGCAATGTCACCGTTTCTAATCCTAAAGCTAAACGAGCGGCATTAGTTCCCGCTAACCATCCCCCAGCAGCCGCGGCCGTATAGCCTTCCGTGCCGATTAACTGTCCTGCCGCTAATAGCGTCGGTCGCGATTTAAACTGGAGACTGGAGGATAATAACTGGGGAGAATTTATAAAGGTGTTTTTGTGCATCACCCCCATGCGGACAAATTCGGCCTTTTCTAACCCCGGAATCAGACGGAAAACCCGTGTTTGTTCACCCCATTTTAAATTAGTTTGAAATCCCACCATATTCCACAATTGCCCCGCTTTATCTTCCATTCGCAACTGTATAACTGCGTAGGGACGTTGATCCGGATATCTGGGATCCGCTAATCCCACCGGTTTCAGGGGACCAAAACGCATGGTATCCTCTCCCCGACAGGCTAATTCTTCGATTGGCAGACAAGCCTCGAAAAATTTGGCATTTTCTCGCTCAAAATCCTTTAATTCTGCTTGTTCTGCCTGTTTTAACTCTTGCCAGAAATGCAGGTATTGTTCCTGATCCATAGGACAATTGAGATAGGCGGCCTCACCTTTATCGTAACGGGAGGCCAGAAAAGCGATCGATCGATCGATCGATTCCCCTAGAATAATCGGACTAGCGGCATCAAAAAAGCTCAGATAGTCCAGTCCCGTGAAATTTTGCAGATCTGCGGCCAAGGCAGCACTGGTTAACGGTCCAGTGGTTAAAACGACGATACCATCCCGGGGAATTTCCGTGATCTCCTGACGTTTTAAGGTGACTAGAGGGTGGTTAGCCAAGATTTCCGTCAAATTTCGACTAAAGACCCCTCGATCGACCGCTAAAGCCCCTCCTGCGGGGACACTATGCTGATCGGCCTGGGCAATAACTAGAGAATTTAAGCGTCGTAATTCTTCATGGAGTAATCCGGTGGCGCGATCCACCGCCATGGCACCAAAGGAGTTACTACAGACTAATTCAGCTAAAAATTGGCTATGGTGGGCGGGACTAGAGCGAATTGGGCGCATTTCGTACAGGATAACGGGAATACCTGCTTGGGCTATCTGCCACGCCGCCTCAGTCCCCGCTAATCCTCCACCAATTACATGAATAGGGCGATCGATCATAGTTGGGAGAAAATGGCTAGAGTAGGACTATTTTAGCGTTAAGCAAGGAGGCAAAATTATTTGTAGGATGGGTTAGCGGTAGCGTAACATAATCGGGCGTTGGGTTTCATGCTTCAACCCAACCTACGTTCATCTTATATTTAATTCCACCCACCCACTTAGTTCCCAGTCACCAAAAAAATAGGCTGGGCTGACGGCGATCGCATGAAGATTGGGGCTGATCGCAAACTCAGGTTATAATATAAGGAAGGGATAGAATATTATATTTTATCTCGGCACGGTTTTTGCTTTCGAGAAGGTGGCAACACCGCCCCACTTTCTCACCATCTCCTTCCAGATGGGTTAGTTAGCGGTTTGACTTCTATGAACACCAATTATCTTGAAGAATACCAAAAATACCTAGCCGAATGGCAGAAACTGCTTCTGTCCGCTTGGGGTAATGGTGTTCCCACGACTACACCAGTGTTTGAGTTTCCAGAAACTTTGGTTAAATCCCTTGAATATCAACAAGAATGGGTTAAATCCTACCTAACCGCCCAAGAAACCGCCACCAAAGTTGCCCTCGATAGTCAGAAACAATTCTGGGATAGTTATTTCGGTTTTGCTCGTCAGTCCATGGCTGTAATCAATAAACCAGCTTAATTAGGTATCAATTGGCTAGATAGTTCGATTGGTGACTTAACTTCCCTTAAAAAATGAAATTCCTCAAATACAATCCCCTCTGGCTCTGTATTTGAGGCTTTTTTGGGTTTTATTACCTTTAGGCAATCAGGGAATTTTGGGGTTTAGCAAAAATCATCCGTCCGGCCGAGGTTTGCAGTGCAGATGTCACCACTACCCGCAATTCTCCCCCTAGATAATCTTTTCCTTCTTCTACCACCACCATCGTGCCATCTTCTAGATAACCGATGCCTTGGGTGGGTTCTTTTCCTGCTTTGAGAATTTTCAGATCCAAAGTATCCCCAGGCAGGTAGATCGGGCGTACTGCTTGGGCGAGATCGTTGACATTCAAGATGGTGACTTTTTGCAGATTGGCCACTTTACTGAGATTATAATCGTTAGTGAGCAAGGTGGCGTTAATTTCTTGGGCAAGATGGACTAATTTAGCATCTACGGTGCTAATATCCTCATAATCGGCCGGATGAATGATAATGCGATCGGGGAATTCTTGCTGCATCCGGTTTAAGATATCTAATCCGCGTCTTCCTCTGACTCGTTTTTGGTCGTTACTGCCATCCGCTAACTGTTGCAATTCCTGAAGGATAAATTGGGGAATGAGTATCTGTCCCTCGATAAATCCCGTGTCTAACAATTGTTCGATACGACCATCGATAATACAACTGGTGTCAACAACTTTGGTGGCGGCCGCTTGCAGGGTTCCTTCTGCCACTAAAATTGATTCCATACTATTGGGGTTAATCAGACGCAAAAAAGTGCGACCGTGGGTATCTGCTAAACTAACCCCCAGATAGGAAAACATAATACTGCCTAAAATGGCGATTATCGGCTTAATAAACGAGAATTCTCCCGGAATCGGTAGGAAGAAAATCGGAGCTAGGATCAGATTAGCAATCAACAAACCAATAACTAGACCGACCGAACGGGTTAAAATAACTTCGATCGGAGTTTGTCTTACTTGGGTTTCTAGACGACGATAGGTAGTTTGGGCAACTAAACCAAGAGCTAAACCAATAATTGAGGCAAAACCCGCCGATAACCAGCGTAAAGCTTCAATATTGCTGATTTGCGACTGGACAGTAACCGGCAGCAAGTCCACACCACTATAACCAATACTGGCAACAGCGAAGACGAATAGTAAAATTATGACAGCATCAAGCATGGGGATAATACCAGAGAGGATAGGGGGGGAATGATGGTAGAAAAATAATGAGTATGGATGCTTTTATATTATATCTGTGGGTTTCTCCTAATTTGTGTCGGGAAAGTTGCCTCCATTCTAGGAGATGTTCTCCCCAGCCATAATACATCTTAACGAAGATAAACGAAATTATAGTAGGAGTCAGGAGATAGGAGTCAGGAGACAGGAGTCAGGAGATAGGAGTCAGGAGATAGGAGTCAGGAGATAGGAGTCAGGAGACAGGAGACAGC
>NZ_JADEXI010000405.1:0-4254 GCF_015207185.1 Microcystis sp. LEGE 08355
GCTTCATATCTTGATTATACCTGATAACGTTCTTAAAATCTATCGGTGGCCAAAGTTACTTATTTTAGTTACCTAGCTACAGAAATGAGTAGCTTTAAAAAGCTTTAGGTAGGTTTTTGGTTTCTGTTTCTACCCCCAACAATCTCTTTCCTTTGCAAGGCAAGATAGGAAGATGGAAAATTAGTTAACCTTTTGGCAATTGCTGGATGACTAAAAATAAAAGAGTGCTGATTTTAGGGGGAACGGGGGAAGCGGCGGCATTAGCGGCTAAAATTGCGGCAATTCCGGGTATAGATGCCATCGCTTCCTTTGCCGGTCGCACGAGAGAACCGATTACTTTCACAACTCCTTCTCGCCGGGGGGGGTTTGGTGGTGCCACCGGGTTAGCCAATTATCTGCGGCAAGAAGGCATTGATTGTTTAATTGATGCCACCCATCCCTTTGCCGCACAAATTTCCTTTAATGCCGCTCAAGCCGCCTCGGATTGTGGTATTCCTCGATTAATGTTAAGTCGTCCAGCTTGGGAAAAAGTATCTGGAGATAATTGGATGGAAGTAGAAAACAATCAAGCGGCAGCGAATATTTTATCGGGGTTAGCACCGCGGATATTTCTCACTATTGGTCGGCAAGAACTGGCAAGTTATGGACATTTAAACAATATCTGGTTTTTGATGCGGATGATTGACCCTCCGGAACCAGATGCCATCGTACCGGTTGGAAAATTATTATTGGAACGGGGGCCTTTTTCCTTGCAGTCAGAGCGCTCTCTTTTACAAGAATATAAGATTGGGGCGATCGTGAGTAAAAATAGCGGCGGTGATGCCACTTACGCCAAAATTATCGCCGCTAGAGAGTTGGGAATAACCGTGGTAATGGTACAACGTCCACCTGTACCTGAAGGAGAAAAAGTGGCAGATGTTGAAAGTGTCCTGGCATGGTTAGAAAAAAGATGGCTCTGATGATTTTTCTGGGAAAATCATCAGTAAGGTTTGTTGAAAAAGTCAATTGTCTGATGATGGGGTTTTAGGGTTTTAGGGTGATGGGGTTTTAGGGTTTTAGGGTGATGGGGTGATGAAATTCCCCACTTGCCACTTGCCACTTGCCACTTGCCACCTACTCTGGGAAAATTACACTTTCACCACGTTGCTAAAAGAGATTTTCAGGTAATCATCTTCCATTTTTGCTCCAGAAGGTTTCAGGGCTGCCAAAGCTTGGGGTAAGACTAAATTACGACGGTGATTCCCAATGCGAATATTTAACTCGTCTCCAGTTTTATTTAGTTGTATTTGTTCCTTGGGTATGCCGGGTAAATATAATTCCAGACTGTAATTATTTTCCTGTTGAACTACCCGAATGGTGTTTTCTTGGTAATAAACCTTAGTCGGATCTTCCTCGGCAAAAAGAGTTTCTTTCAGTCTTTCCAAAGCGGGTAAACCACACATTTCTTCGGAGTAGAGAGGAACTTCTTTAACTGGTAAAGGATGAAAATTATCGTAAATTTCCTGTTTATAACCCTGTTGATTTTCTTTCCAACGAGCAAAGAAAGGATCGGTTACTTTGTCGGGAATAATCCGATTGGCAATAATTAAATCGGTGGAAACATTATAGAGACTTAGATAGGCATGGGCGCGTAAAGACTCCTTAATCACCATTTTTTCGGGGTTTGTCACCAAACGTACCGAGGTTTGAGTATTATCGGTCAAAACCTTTTCTAAAGCCTCAATCTGCTCATAAAACTCGTAGGGAGCATCCATAACTTCCTTGTCCGGTAGGGAAAAACCGGCGATCGGTCGAAAAAAAGGTTCCACCAGTGGTCGCAATGCCACCGACATTCCCTGTAAAGGTTTGTAAAATCTTCTCATGTACCAACCGCCCACCTCTGGCAAACTCAGCAATCGTAAAGCTGTCCCCGTCGGTGCGGAATCGATAATCAACACATCATAAGTACCCTCATCGTAGTGGCGTTTCATGCGAACTAAGCCGAAAATCTCATCCATTCCGGGTAAAATCGCTAATTCTTCCGCTTGCACTCCATCTAAACCCCTAGCTTGCAATACCTGAGTAATGTAACGTTTTACTGCGCCCCAGTTGCCTTCTAATTCCATTAGTGCATCTAATTCTGCCCCCCAAAGATGGGGACGTACCAAACGAGGATCGTGACCTAATTCGAGATCGAAACTGTCAGCGAGAGAGTGAGCGGGATCGGTGCTGAGAACTAGGGTTTTATAGCCAAGTTCGGCGCAGCGGAGTCCTGTAGCGGCGGCGACGGAGGTTTTACCCACGCCTCCTTTACCGGTCATGAGAATTACACGCATGGGGGCTGATTCTAAGAAAATTTACATTACTTATTCTTATTATGACGGGAAAGTTAACAAATTTGGGACAAGAATCAGCATTCTTGGCTATAGAATTCCACTCCCCGACCATCACCCCGGGGAATTAAGCTCTGTTCAAAAAATTGCTGACAGCGATTTTCGGCATCAGCGACGAGAACTTTGGCAAAATGACCCTTTTCGAGAACTTCTTGCCTCGGACGTTGTTCGTAGGCATAGATAATCAAAATATCTCCTGGTTGACAGAGCAGAGCCGCACCACCGTTGGGGCAAATTTCCCCAGTTTGGCCGGGAAAAACGTAGGTGGAAAAGCGCTTACCATTGCTAAGATTGACCACATCCACCTCTTCAAGCGGCAAAATACCGACCCGCTCAATCAATTCTCGATCGATAGTGATACTGCCGACATAATCGACGTTAGCCTCGCTGACGCGCACTCGATGGAGTTTGGCGTGCATTAATCGAATTGTTCCCATGTATTTTTTCCTATTTCCCCCAATTACTTCAATTATTATGCTCTCCCAGTGGGAATGTTTACTAAAAAATCTCGGTCAATGGCAAGGTTCTTTTACCCGTCTGTCTCCCCAAGGCGACTTGATCGAAGATACCCCGACTTTGGTATCTTTGCAAGGCATTAATAATAATCGATCAATTCGTCAATTGGTCCGCCGTCTCTACAGCGATCGAGTGCCAGAAGACTTAATTTTAGAGTATAGTTCTCTCCATCAGGGTATTCTATTTAGCCAGACGGGAGCTTTTTGCCAAGGTTCTTTATATTTTAGTAGTTTTTCCTCACAATTCGGGGCAGAATTTGGCTTAATCTCCGGGGAAAGACGATTAAGAATCGTACAGTTATTTAATGAGCGCTGTGAGTTCGATCGCTTGACTTTAATTCGGGAAAAGTTAGTTGATTCTCAGTCACCAGAAAGACCGATGTTAACGGTGGAGCAATTACTGGGTCAATGGCGGGGACAAGCGGTGACAACGGGACGGGATTTTTATAATTCTGCTGCCTATTCTACCCATATCTCGATCGAGCGTCAGGGGGATAATTATCTCTCGCAAACTTTGACTTTTGGTGATAATCAAATTACTTCTAGCGCTCGTATTGAGGGACAAAGATTGTTATTTGAAAATAGTCCGATGCCAGTGCAAATTCTGCTGCTGCCAGATGGAGCTTCCTGTAATACACCTCTGAAAATTACTGCTGGTCATCCTTTTGTTTTAGAGGTGGGTTGGTTACTTTCTCCCACTCAAAGACAGCGCTTAATTCGTTCTTATGATCAGAAGGGAGAATGGACAGGTATTACTCTGGTGACGGAGGAAAAAGAAAGCTATTAGCCGTCAGCCATCAGCTAGATTGATAATAAAAAGGAAATTGACAATTACACTGAAAAATATAGCGTTTCTGATAAAGATGAATTATAACTGGATTTGGCATCGTCTCCTTGCTCGGAGACTTGCCAAAACAACAACTTTGTACTTCACCAATAAGATAACTGCTCTCAGAAGCTAAATGCTAAGGGTTAATTTACATAAGCAAAATTTATCAAAATCCCAATATACTTGAGAAGATTTAAATTTACATTCCTTCATCTTTACTTTTCTTAAAAAATAATTGAGAAAAATTCCTATTTGTCAACGAGATTGCAATAGTTACAGCCTGCTGCTAAAATCTAAGAATTGGGTTACTCTGTGCATTTTTAGTCTTTGTGCCTTGAAACCCTTACCCAGTCTAGGATGACTAATTCGTCCCCAGGAAAAACTTGCCAATTGCTCCTCTGACGAAAAAGATCTTTTGCCAAAAATATGTGTACTTATGTTAAAACGAAAAAGTTTTTTTGACAAAATGTACCAGATGTGCTGCGAGAAAAGTCTCCAGATTAGCTACTGGGGATGGGAAACTGTTAACTATCTAGGG
>NZ_JADEXI010000406.1:0-4253 GCF_015207185.1 Microcystis sp. LEGE 08355
GGTAGAGCTATATCAAGCGCGTGAGCATAAACGTTATCGTTTTCGTTTGATTCTACTTGGTAGTTTCGGTAGTTATCAGCATCTGTCTTAAATAATAAATAGCCACTTCCCGCTACATAACTAGGTAAGGTAACGGTACTACTTACTGTATAGGTTTCCTTGGGTTCTAAGGGTAAGCCGTTGCCACTGTGGATAAATTTATCGGTAAGATAAATATCATCACTATCCCCATAGATATTATTGGTGGAGAAGACTACTTGGTCATACCAGTACGAGTACCAGTAGGAATTTGTGGCAGCAACCGAACTGTCATTTTTCCCTGTCCAAGATAAGGTAATACTCTGACCAGCACCAGCGGCAGTGGGAGCGGTGACATCAGTAATAATTAAATTGGGTAGAGCTATATCAAGCGCGTGAGCATAAACGTTATCGTTTTCGTTTGATTCTACTTGGTAGTTTCGGTAGTTATCAGCATCTGTCTTAAATAATAAATAGCCACTTCCCGCTACATAACTAGGTAAGGTAACGGTACTACTTACTGTATAGGTTTCCTTGGGTTCTAAGGGTAAGCCGTTGCTACTGTAGATAAATTTATCGGTAAGATAAATATCATCACTATCCCCATAAAAGACAGGGGACGTAATTTCTGGCAAAGCCGATAAGGGAGTTATGGTATTTGTATAGTATCCACCCTCACCAATATTAAATACAATGGTATCTGTACCCAGATTATTATTAGACTCAGTTATTGCCCATCTTAGGGAACCTTCCCCATCATCGTTGGTATTAGTGACCGTATAAGTAGTCCACTGATTGGGGGTTGCAGTTTTCGTTTCCGGTACCGACAGAGGATTATTCATATCCTTAGCTCCAACATAAAGAAGTTTAATACCGAGGCGTTCATCATTGACTATTTCTCTGGGAGTATAGCCTAAGCTACCTAGCTATGTCAAGAAGTTTTTAGTAACTTCACAGGAACCTTAAAAAACTTAACCAATTATTACTTCTATATCCTGGGTTATAAATGTTGGGATTATCTGGGCTGCTACAGGTAATGCGATGTTTATATTCTTAGGTTGTGTTAATAGCTTAATTTCTAGGGTTTTCATAGTCTAAAAACAATGGTTATCCTCTTGTGTGAATAGGAGGAAAATCTAAGCTGGTATCTCCCATTTAGCCGCTCGTAAGTGGGTGGGTGGAATTAAATATAAAATGAACGTAGGTTGGGCTTCGGCCGTGAGCTCAGCCGAACGGTTGAAGCATGAAACCCAACGCCCGCATGGGTTACGCTACCGCTAACCCATCCTACAAATAATTGTGCCTCCCTACTTAACTAGATGAGAGAAACTGTAGGGATTAATAAATGCCTAAGCAAAATTAATTACACATTATAAGCCGCTACTCTGTCACTAAACACAGAAAACGGGTTTCTTGAGGAAACCCGTTTGCTTGGGCGACAAACCAGAATTATTCAGGTTTGATTAACTGATTTAAATAGCCTTGAAAATCTGAGATTGAGTCAAGAGTAATCGCTTGTCTTAAGAGATTTTTTAGAAGAGAAGTGTCTTGAATTTGGCTAATCTTATTAACCAGTTCAGAAGGCACATTCTCAAAGCGAATCTCAAGGGCATCAATGACAGATTCTCTCATCCCTTTTTCCATTCCCATTCTTTCAACACTGGTAATATAAGGCATTCGTTTTTCCTCCTCGTACTGATTTAATTCCTGTTGAAACTCTTGTTCTAATTCAGTGGGTAAGCTCATCAGCCAATCGATAAACTTAAAGAGGTTGAGAATATCCTCTCGTTGATAACCCTGTTCGTACAACCGTTTAGTTAATGCTAATTTCGCTTCTTTGCGCTTTTTTCGGTTTTGCCGAGTTTCTAAAGCTTGGAGATGCGCCATCACGACTGTAGCAAAAGGATTGCGGTTGGCTGCTAAAGCTGACCACTGCTGCTTAAATTCTAGCAACTTGACGACCGGAAAGCGAAAACTCACTTGACAATCAAATAACTCACGCTCAAATTGATTGGGTCGCCAAGAAGCATTATCATCACCTAAAACTGCCAAACTCGCTACTGAACGCCTGTAACGATCATAAATACGGTAGTAATAGACAAACATCCGTTCAGCAAAGTCAATTTCTCGCTGACCCTGAATTTCTATGTGGATTAAAACCCAGGTCTCTTCTCCCGCAAGACGATAAATTTTCACCAACTTATCGACGAGACGTTTGCCTAACTCAGCATCCCGCACCACTTGTTGAAGTTCTTTGTCGAGAAATTCAAAGCCTTGATTCCAATCAATACCCGCGTGAGCTTGAGGAAAAAAGAAGGAAACAAAGTCTTTAAAGTAGATTTCTAAGACATCTTTCCAAGGAGTATCAAAATCAGTATTTGGGTTATTCATTTCAGTTATCAGTTATCAGTTATCAGTTATCAGTTCTCTTGAACCACCGAAGCAATTTTTGTGATATACTGACGCAGAAAATGGGTTTCTTAAAGAAACCCGTTTTCTTGATTAATTCTGGCGCTTGCACTTGCTGGCTAATCCCAGAGTTAATAATAGTCCGAAAATACTATCAGGTTCGGGAACTTTGACCCCATTAGTAAGCTTGATATTATCAACTAATAAAGCTGAATTTCCAGTAGCATTTCCTCCTCCTGTCTTATCCACATCAACTACCCCAAACCCTAAAATATAATTTCCAGTCACCGATATTGGTATCGTGTAGGTTTGATAACCTGTTTCTTTCTTTAAATGGGAAAAAGAGGGATTGACTGGAAAAATAGATTGAGTATCTGCCAAAGAATATAAAGTATTATTAAGGGTAAAAAAGGCGAAATCGTTGTAATCTGTATTATTCGCATCTTCATCAGTAAGAAAATTCCAAGAAAAGCTGAAAACATCGCCAGCATTAGCAGTAATAGTCTGTTTAATAGCCGAGCCTTCAACAACCGATAGATTGCTTAACTGATTACCCGATAAGCCGAGAAATGATTCTAAATCATTGGCATTATTCAAGGATTGACTGTCATCACAAGCACCGACAAAAACACAAGTTTGTAACACTGCTTGATAACTTCCGTTAACCGGTGTAACCTGAAAACTTGAAGTTTCAATGCTCGTTTTTCTGACTTTTGGCCGCTCTGAGCAGGTTTTAGGACAGCCCATGTCTAAAGAAAATATAAAACTGCATTTGAAAAAAGCTGGAAATCCTGTAACAGTTATCCCGATGATTGCCTACTCCCTTTAATGATGCTTAGAAAACCCCAAAATTGCTGGCAGTTAAAGCTAAAGTTGGAGAAAGTGTCGCAATTTGGCTGGCTGCTGTTGTTCCTGTACCATCAATGTCGTACCATAATTGACCATTACTGGCATTATAAATAAAACGATGAGCGGAGGTCGTCGCTGATGTTCCGGTAGTAAACTGGGTGTTTAGTAAAGTACCAACCGTTAAACCGCCACTAAATCCACTCCGAGATACCAAAATCGTGTCATCTAGCACATTAAAGTCGGCAATCGTGTCAATGCCTTCCGTGCGGGAGTTATAGCGGAAGAAATCACGGCCACTTCCTCCCGTCAAGCTGTCATTTCCTGTCCCTCCCACCAGTGTATCATCGCCATTTCCGCCGAGTAGGGTATCATTTCCATTGCCCCCATTAAGGCTATCATTACCATCCAACCCAGAGAGAAGATTGGCACCTGAATTTCCCGTTATCACATTATTGCCATTGTTCCCCGTGCCATTAATCGCTGTACTACCTGTTAAGGTGAGATTTTCAAGGTTATCGGCCAAGGTATAAGTAATGGAGGCGGAAACCGTATCTGTTCCTGCACTATCAATAATCACATCGTTGAGGTTATCAATGGTATAAGTGTCATTACCTTCTCCTCCGTCTAGGGTATCTACCCCTGCTTTGCCGTCTAATGTATCGTTCCCTGCATCGCCTAGGAGGTAATTATTGCCGTTATTGCCGATAATTGTGTTATTCGCACTGTTCCCCGTGCCATTTAAGTTACCATTCCCAGTTAAGGTGAGATTTTCTAATCCCGCTGCTAGGGTATAACTAAAGGGGGCAATAACCGTATCTGTTCCTGCACTATCAATAATCACATCATTGACGTTATCAATGGTATAAGTGTCATTACCTTCTCCTCCGTCTAGGGTATCTACCCCTGCTTTGCCGTCTAATGTATCGTTCCCTGCATCGCCTAGGAGGTAATTATTGCCGTTATTGCCGATAATTGTG
>NZ_JADEXI010000407.1:0-4249 GCF_015207185.1 Microcystis sp. LEGE 08355
GCTTACTAAGAGCTAATTTCACGACCGAGGTACTCAAGCTTATCGAGAACAGATTGAAGCAAAGATCGCCGCTGCTCGACGACAATATCTAAGTTAGCCAACATATACTTTACGTCTTTGTAGGCATTGTCCAGCAAGGCTAGTAATAATTCGCGATCGCCAGCAATCTCTTTTTCTGATGGGTCACAAGTTGGTTGAAGTAATAAGTCCGCTGGTGGGGAAGGAAGGGCGGGCGATCGCTCGGACTCTAGCTGTTGAATGGTTTGCTGTAAATTTTCAATCACCCCATACATTTCCATCGGGTCAAAAACCCTTAACAGACTGGTTTGTGTGACAATACCCAACCCGCGACCCCAGTTCCAAGAAACCACCAAACGCCCCACCCGCCGTTTTTGCATTTCCTGATGGGCCGTCCACAGGGAATCCTCGGGACTGAGGAGAAATAACGGCGTACTCATCACCGTCTGGGCCCTGGTTTTGTGCAGATCGATTTGAACTGCTTGAAACTGGACAAGATCTCGCTCTGTCACAATACCAACGGGGTAGTCATTATCTTCGGAATTTCTCTGGGTGATCACCACACAACTGACACGATGTTCAGCCATTAACTTGGCCAATTGCAGGACTGTGGCGGTGAGTGGGGCCTGTACCACTTGACTGGTCATCACATCCGATACGCGACGAAATCGCAACAGATTGGCCGGACGCAATATCTGGCGAATACTTTCATGGGATATCACCCCGACTAACTGTCCTTGGTCATCCACAATCGGCAAATGGCGAATGCGGTAGCGCCGAAACAAAAACAGGGCAGCAAAAATGTCTTGAGCAGATTGCTGGGGCAACGTGATCAGGGGATGCACCATCACATCGGCAACGGTTGTCTCGGTCAGGTTAATTCCTTGGGCGGTGAGTCGCACCACATCCCGTTCTGTCAATATTCCTAATAACTCTTGTCCTTGCACCACCAGCAGACAGCTAACACGCACCTCTCCGGCCGGAGCAGCTAGAGGGGATAGGTCATCGGTGAGTAAACACAGACGACTATGGGCCTGGCCGATCATGGCGATCGCATCTGCCAGAGAAGTGGTTGGCGGCACCGTCAAGGGCTGGCGATTGATCGCTTTTTCCAGATCGGGGGCCCAACTCAGAGGTGTATCGAGGGACATCAGCGCCATCCTGCAATCGCAAAGGCCAAGATAGACAGAACAGCCACTGGGCAAAGAACCCAGACTCTCAGAGTTGCCAAAACCGGTTCTAAAATTATCCCAAAATGTAGCGTCATTTAACTTTTTCCTAAAAGATGTAACGTTTTATTACAATTTTTATTAAACTCGTAAAGATTTTAGACCCACTTCGGTGTATCATAGAGGGATGTAACAGGTTAAACCCTGAAACTTTTTATTTAGGGCTTATTCAGCCTCTAATGGTTTTAGGGGCGGCATCACCAGACGCTGGGGTGAGCACTTCTGGGTTCTGGTCGGCCTGAAGGGTTACTCCAGAAATTCTGGACACCTTTCCATAAAGTCGATCCAGCACTCGCTTTACGGAAATACGCTGCCATGGTTGACCACGTTTGGTGGTGTAGCCCTGTTCATTAAGCCAATCGGCGATCTTCTGCAAGGATTTCCCTGATTTGTGATGACGGCGAATCAGTTCAATGACCCGGCACTCTTCCGGATCATCCACTAATTCCCCGTCGATCGATCGTTGTCCAAAGGCAGGGGAGCCGTAGCCCGCATAACCACCGTTGCTTGCTTTTGCTTGTCTGCCTTGTTCTAGCCGCTCCCAGGCAGATAAATCGTTGGAAGGGGTCGCTGTCATAGGGTATCTAAATGCAATAACTTGCAAAACCATATTATCGCAACTTAACGTCGCAAATTTGTTTTGATTGGGGGCAGCCGATGACGACTTACAAAGTAAAACCCCTGCATGAGCAGGGACTAGATGTCACCATCGATGTCTGGGACAACCAAACTATAGACGATACCCCCGGGAGGCGGACAAAGTTAAAGGGTCAAAAGCCAAGCATTTTTAGAGGAGGAGCGGTTCAAGGCTGAATTTATCTTGTAAAACGCAGCGAGCAGAGAATTTGTCCTAAGTTACACAGCATCAATTTGGAGATATAAACATGGGTACGGCTACATTTATTCAAGATGAAACTGAATTTGATTCTCTCTTAAAGAGTGAATCCCTGTTGGTGGTAGATTGCACGGCCACCTGGTGTGGACCTTGCAAACTGGTGGCACCGTTGATCGATCAATTGGCCGATGACTATCGCGATCGAGCCAAAGTCTTCAAACTTGACCTAGACAGTAACAAACCCGTGGCCAAACGTTTTGGGATTAGAAGTATTCCGGCGGTCATGGTATTTAAACAGGGGAAATTGATAGAAACATTAGTTGGGGTTAAACCCTATGAAGAATTTACGGCTGCGGTAGAACGACAATTATAGTCTTCCACCTTGAACAAACACTCTGGGCAAACGTCCGACGTTGACTCTTTCCTTCTCACACCACTATTTAATTTTGAGGTATGGCGATGAACAAGCTTATAGAAATTCGGTGTCCCAACTGTGGCAGCGTAGCTCAAAGGCTCTTGAGCGATCGCCTACCCGCAGGATACAAGTGTCCGGCCCGGCAAGTTGCTCAGACGGAATGCCCAGTGTGTGATTATTTCATCGCCATGTGTTGGCAAAACGGTGCTGTGCTGGAGGCCTATGCTCCAGGCATTCAGGGGAACACAGCGGCGGCCATGCCGCCCCAGCCCCAACCAGCGATCGCCCATTGGTCTTTGTCATCTGTGTTCAAAGTGGCCCTCAGCCCACAAGAGTCTAGGAAATTGCTATCGGGGCAACCCTAGTCAACTTTTGCGTTTATACCGGTCCTCTCATTTAACCAAACCAAACCATATATGCTACAAGCTCAAGAAATTATGACTCAAAACGTTGTCACCATTCGTGGTTCGGCAACGGTTGCCGATGCCGTGAAATTGATGAAAGAAAAAAAACTGCGGGGATTGATTGTCGAACCGCGCCATGAACAGGATCCTTATGGAATTGTCACCGAAACCGACATCGTTTACAAAGTGGCGGCCTTTGGCCACGATCCTAAAACTATGCGGGTCTATGAAATTATGGCCAAGCCCTGTGTGGTTGTCAATCCCGAACTGGGGGTGGAATATGTGGCTCGGTTATTTGCTCAAACCCGCATTCGCCGCGCCCCAGTGATTCAGGGTAAAACTTTGCTGGGCATTATTTCTGTGAGTGATATTCTCTTCAAGAGCGATTTTGTCGAAAAGCCGAAGCGGTTGTTCATTGAAGATGAAATTGAAGCGGCTCGCGAAGACGCGCGGGCAATTTGTGCGGCCAAGGGTGAAACCTCTCCCGATTGCGCCGCAGCCTGGGATGTGGTGGAGGAACTCCAGGCGGAAGCCTCCCATCAACGGGTCAAAAAACAGGGGAGTAACTCATTTCAGGCTTACTGCGAAGCCAATCCCGATGCCTTAGAGTGCCGCATTTATGACGATTAAATCCTAGAGAAATGTAAAGATTTATTAAATTGTAACATAGGCTACAGCTTTGCTTAGTTTAGTGTGTACTGTTTCACTGTCCTCCTTCTGTCATGGGTTGGGCTGTTGCTTCACCTGGCTGCGAGGGGGGACTCACTAAGTTCTTTGTCCCCTTTCTCCTGTAACAGTTCTTAATGGGTTTGTCTGAGTTTAGCCTGATTGATAATGATAGCGAGCTTGTAAAAAATAAACCTTATTTCCTGTGACTTTATAAACTAAACGATGCTCTAAATCAATTCGTCGTGACCAAGGGTCGGCAGCAATATACTTAAGAGGTTCGGGTTTACCCAATCCTGTCAACGGATTCCCATCCAAAATATCTGCCACCAAGTCTAAGATTTTATCGCCTTTTTTCGGTTCGTTCCGATACCACCAAGCTAAATCTGCTTTGAAATCAGGACTAAAAACGGGCAAATAACCATGAATAGGATTGTTTTTAGGTTTATCTGGCTTATTTTCTCTTTTAGGAGTCAATTCCTAACTCCCCTTTCAATTCAGCTAATGTTTGAGGAGTTGCATCTTCTGTCTGGGCCCATTCTAAAGAGCGAAATAACTGGACTTCCCCGTTGACAAAAAGCCATAACCCGTGCTGTAGAAGGGATTAAGAAAATTACCAGCACCCCGTTACTGGGTACAAATCAGAGAAACTCCCAATAAATCTAACGCTTTTTGTTGCAGT